>JAJFVM010000130.1 GCA_021371805.1 bacterium | reverse complement strand
TGCAACACAAGTAACCTTTCCATTAAAGTCAAAATCCAATTCTTTCAGTTTTTCGACCACGAAATCGAATGTGGTTAATTTTTTCATCTCTAACAATTCAACAGTATCCTTATAATTCATTTTATATCCCTCAAAAAGTTTGTAGGGCATTTAAATACATTTGAGCGAAAATTAAATGCCCTATACTTTTTAATTTGCTAAGGTATGTTCTGGGTTAATTTTTTCAATGTCCTAAGGACATTAAGGGGGGAAACTCATGGCAAGGCATCGAAAAATCATAGCTTACGAAAAACTGTCAAAATCAGAGATTTTGACGCAGCAAACCTGAAAGATTTGCATGCTTCGTTTTTCGTGCTCCAAAAAACCGAAGGTTTTTGAGAGATTTTTCTAGCCTGCAAAATCTATGATTTTGCAAGGGTAAATTAATAATTTAGCTAGGTACTTTAAACCATTTGTAATACTTAACCCGCCTTTTGCCATTACAAAGAAAGATTAGCGCTTTTTATATATAATACTTTCTATTTATTTAGTATTATTACTTTCAGGGCCAATTTGGATAGAATCTTAATACTTAAATAAAAAGTAATAAAAATAGGGGCACTTTAATAATAACTATAACAAAGTCTTTTCAACAAAAATCAGGTTTTCATCGTAATTTAAATTGTATTCCCTCCGTTCCCAATCCAGTTTTTCTAAACAGTTCTTTACAACTCTTAAATTAGATTTATTGTAAGGAAATGTTGTCCATGCTATGCAGGAACCTTTTCCTGCAAAATCTGTGTTTAAAATTATCAGTTTCTCTATTACTTCCGATTCAGCCAAATAGTCATGTTCCACTTTTACTCCCCCCACTAATGGAAATCAATATAAAAAACATAATTAAATATCCTATATCTTCAAAACCATTACATTTTAATGTTAATTTTTAGTTTTCCTCTGCATTAAGGAGGAAAAAACATGGCAAAGCCGACAAATCAAAGCTTGCAAAATTCTATGAATTTTGCTGCCCCGAAAATCATAGATTTTCAATAGCTCCGCAAACATAGAAAATCTATGATTTTCTAAAGATTTTTAACACGTCAAAAACTGGATTCAAAATATAAAATAAACTTTGACGTAGATTTTAATACATGCATTCGTATTTAAAGTAATACAAATCTAGCCTTTGCCATTACAAACACAAATTATAATTTTTTCACATATAATACTTTCTATTTGAAATTTATTATTACTTTCAAGGCCAATTTAGATGGAATAGTAATACCTACACCAAAAATAAGGCGGGTATATACAGAATATCCCTATTAATATTCTAATTTCTGAATATCCAATTAAAACTTAACCTAAAAATAAAAATTTTCTAAGCCTTTTAAATTAAAAAAAATAAAATTTAAATCTTTGTAAATACCACCAAAGCTTAAACCTGGATAAAAGATTAATCCCATAAGCTATTTACCATTTTTCTTGGATATCTCAAAATTCAATTCCTCGATTTTATCCTTTAAAATATCTTTTGGCCGTTTCAATATAGCTGGATCTTCAATTATCTCTTTTGAATACCTCAAAAGTTCCGAATCTTCAAGTAATTCCTTTGAATGTTTTACAAGTTCTAATTCATTTATTAATTCGCTTGATTCTTCAAGTATATCCTGTGGTGCAGGTATTATATCTGATTCCTGAATTAT
>JAJFVM010000100.1 GCA_021371805.1 bacterium | reverse complement strand
AAGATGAAATTTCACATAAAATTATGATTAACTATTTGGATATCTTTAACAATGATGTCTTAATGGCTGGGGAGGGAGGATTCGAACCTCCGCAATGACGGGACCAAAACCCGTTGCCTTACCGCTTGGCGACTCCCCAATCAATAAATCAATTCATGTAAATTACACTAACAAGGATAATAAATTTTATATCAGATTTTTTTAAAATTCAATTCTAATCAGGTTTATTATTTTCAGATGATTAATTGCCGGAAATGTACTTAAATTCATGTCCCTTAAATTTCTTTCGTAAAAAAATAACTGTATTCCTGGCTTATGGTTATAAACAGCATCATATAATCTTCATAACTTAATTCTTCCGGCCTTATGTCCCTGCTGAAACCTAAAGCCTCCAGATTCTGCAATATTTTATCCTGATTATTCTTATAATAATCCTCACTCAAAATAAGTGAATTGATAAGTTTTTTACGTCTGTGGGAAAAACAGTCTTCAACAAATTTAAAAAAATCACCGGTAAAATTAATTATCATACTGCTGTTTCCTAAGATATCACTTAAAAGAATGCTGTTTATCCTTTCCTTAACTTTTTCCGGGAAAAAGCTGTCTTTCCTTTTTAAATAAACAGTGACTGAATCAACAAAAGGTTTAGGATAAAAACAATTTTTCGAGATAGGAAAGCTTCCGATAAATTTAGCGTAATAGTCCAATTTTACCGTAAAAGCATTGTAGTTTTTATCGCCGGGTTTTGCCAGGATCCGTTCAGCAATATCTTTTTGAATTGTTACGTAAAAATCTTTTATTTTATCTGTCTGGCTTAATATCTTTAAAATCAAAGGAGCGGCAATATTATAAGGCAGATTTGATACAAATTTGCTTATATCATACTCTTGGCATATTTCATTGTAGTTAAGCTTCATTGCATCTTCCGTAATCAATATAATTTTTTTACCGGTTTCCGGAGCAAAAATTTCATTAAAAGCTGCTGCTAAATTTCTGTCCAATTCCACACATACTATTTTTTTTATTTTCGGAAGCAATATTTCAGTCAGACTGCCGATGCCCGGCCCTACTTCAAGGATTGTTTCATCTTCTTTGAGATCAGCAAAGTTCGTGATTTTTTTAAGGACATTGGTATCAATTAAAAAGTTTTGCCCATAGGTTTTTTTTAAAGACAGATTATATTGTTTAAGTATCTGGGCTGTTCGCGAAGGCGAACTGATGTAATTTTCATTCATTTTTATTATAATTTGTTTCTTGTATTTTCATTAACCTTGAATATTCTTTTAAATAAGTAAGATTATTGCCATTTCCGCTGCTTGAAAAATATTTCCAATAAAATTAAAAAACCGGCAGTCTGATCTCTTTTATTTTATCGGAGCATATTATTTTGTTTTTAAGTTAAAAAAATTTTCGGCATTGTCCGAAGTAATTTTTGCAACATCATCGATATCAATCTCCTTAAGCCTTGCTATTTCCCCGGCAACATATCTGACATAAGAGGGATAATTTTCCTGGCCTCTGTACGGCTGCGGAGCAAGATACGGCGCATCGGTTTCTATAAAGATTTTCTCTATGGGAATAATTTTAGCCGCTTCCTTTATCAGTTTTGCATTTTTAAATGTCACAACTCCGGTAAAAGATATATAAAGTCCCATTCCGATGCATCTTAAGGCAAAATCAGCATCTCCTGAAAAACAATGCAGTACTGCCTTAAAATCTTTCAGGCCAATAAAATTTTTTAAAGCATTTATAGTTTCCCTATGAGCATCTCTGTCATGAATTACAATCGGGATGCCGTGTTTAACAGCCAGCTCTATATGTGATACAAAAGTTCTTTCCTGGTCTTCTTGGGAAACAGGATTCTGAAAAAAATCAAAGCCGGCCTCGCCGACAGCAACTATTTTTTTATTGTTCTCAATAAGCTCGTCAAGAAACTTTTCTTCTTTTTTCCCGAATTTATCGGCATAATGGGGGTGGATCCCGACTGTGGCAAACACATTATCAAAAGTTTTTGCATATTCAACTGATTTCAGACTTCCTTCTATGCTTGAACCTATATTAATAATATATTTGACATTCTCTGCTTTTGCTTCCTCCAATACTGTTTCAGGGTCTTTCCCTTCAATCATATCAAGATGTGTATGAGTATCAATAAAGTAAGTTTCAATTT
>JAJFVM010000088.1 GCA_021371805.1 bacterium | reverse complement strand
TTAATTAGAAAGAAGCAGTAATTTGAATTTGGCATTTATATTTTATATAAGTTTTGCATTGTTCGTTATCGGATTGTTTGGAGCCGTATACTTTAAAAGTATTACAGCTATAATAATCTCAGTTCAGTTCATTGCTGTTTCTGCCGTTATAAATTTTCTTAGTTTTTCTCAGATATTGTATGAGAATTCAGCATCTCTTTTATCTTTTGTCATAATATCCGTGTTTTTAATACTTATTTTTCAGTTTGTGATTATTTTTTATCTGTATTCGAATTTAAATAATCCGAAAATAGGTAAAGTTGAATTTGAAAATAATTTATTTTATTTCAACAGGGAAGAATGGCTGGGGGAAAAATAAAATGGATTTGTTCAAGAATATCACAAATTTTCTGAATCCATTTGGAACGTTTATTTTTTTAATGCTGGGAATTTTTATTTCATTATTCTTCGGTATCTCAAAAAGAAAATGGATAAGGAAATTTATCTTTATTCTGGTATTGGTACTGCTTATCGGTGCCTTTTTTGTTAATATTTACGGTTATAAGATTAACGGAGAGTTTTCCAATGATTTGTTTAAATCCGGAATTTTTGAAATAACCTTGACAGCTTTTATATTATATTTTGCTATCGTTTGTCTTTCTATAGTTTTTATCCTCGGGAGCAGGAATGGTAATTTTGTCAGGATAATTATTATTTTCCTTTTCGCGGTAATTTCTTCGCTGGTATTAGTTATTTCAAGAAGCTTTATGTCTTTTTTTAATAGTCTTGCATGCTTCCTGATCTCATTTTTTGCATTAACTACCATTTTAAATGATAACAGGAATTTTTCGCTCAGCGGCGATATAAAGAGAAATAAAATGCTGTTTTCGCAATCAGACATTTCGAAAAATATGTCAAGGTTTTTCATATCAACCTTAATATTTATGGTATTGGTATTTTTTGGTTTTTCGATTTTGTACGGCGTAACTGATGTCAGAAATTTCCTTCAGCTGCTTCAGAATATTGAATCAGGCGGTATTAATATTATTTTCAGTTTGATGATTATTTCGATTGCGTTCTTTATGTATCTTGGAATATTTCCTTTTCAGGCTCCTTATATAAGTTTTGCTTTTAAAACCGAAGCTTCGTCACTTTATTTTTTATGGCTTTTTTATTTTCCTGTAGGTATTGCCGCATTATTAAAGTTCATTCCTATAATATTGATTCTTAATAAAAATTTAAAGGCCGGTTCGTATATTTTATATATTCTTTCAGCGGTAATATTAATAAGCTCAATAGGGTCCGGAATTGCCGGCTTAAAAACGAAAAGTTTAAGAAAAATATCTGCTTATATTTTTACATTGATATTGTCGGGTTATTTTATTAATATGCTGATGCTTATAACCGGATTTATAAAAGAAGATAATTTAAACTGGCATAACGTTTTCAACTTATCAATGATAGCTTTTTGTTTTTTGCCTGCAGCTTTTATATTTTCTTTCATTGAAAATATAAACGGTAAAGATTCCGTTGAAAACTTGAAGTCACTTATTTTTAAGAATAAGTTTATGGGAATTGCTTTTTTAATTTCAGTTTTTTCACTAATCGGTGTCCCGGGATTTCTCGGATATTTAGGAAAAAAATATTATTTGGATTTTATTATCAATGTTTTTAACTCGGGGACAAATGGTTTAGCCGTAATACAAGGATGGCTGGTATCAGGAATCATAATAATTTATATTGCTGTTTTTACTGCAGTAAATTTAAGACTTGCTGTAATTTTATTTATGAAAGAAAATAAAGAGACCAAAACAGGCAGTAGTATTATTTTCCCAAAAATTTTTTATGTTTTAATCGGAATATTTGTCTTGCTTATCTTGTTTTCAGGAATTATCGGTTTGCTGGAAACATTAAATCCTGGTATCAACCTCTTTGGAATCAGAATAACAAATCCGGCTATTTTTATTAAAATTTGAAATAATCAAATTTTGCTGTTAAATCTTATATTATGAGAAAATCATTTAGAGGTGTATTCCTTATTATAGTATTGGTAATACTGCTGATAGTATTTGTAGTAATAGTAAGCACTGGAAATTTCAGTTTTAAGAAAACTTATCTGCCGTCAACAGCTTTATCAAAGATACTTCCAAGATTCAGGCTTATTGATCTTGATGAACTGCCTGTAAAAACCGATAAGAATAATAACGGCAACAGCGATTCCAAAGACATACTGATTGGTGCAAAAAAACAACTTGAAATAAAAGCCAGGAATATATTCATAGAAGGATCAAATGAACCTAATTATTATGAGGGAGGAGACCCGCCATCAGAATGGGCTTTAAATACCGATATAATTGCAAGAGCTTTTAAAGAGGCAGGATTTGATTTAAGAACTCTTATAAATGAGGATATAACAAAGAATTTTAAAGAATATCCTGTTAAAGCAATTTGGAATCAGAATGTGCCTGATATAGATATTGATTACAGAAGAATACAGAACATGGAAGTATTTTTTAAAAGAAATGCATCTA
>JAJFVM010000058.1 GCA_021371805.1 bacterium | reverse complement strand
TACAATAAGGCTCTTATTATATCTATCCTGGTTGATAGATTTGGTGGAAGCGGCGGGAATCGTTCTTTCGTCTCGCTTCGCTCGCTGTAGAGACGCGGACTCCTTCACTTCGTTTGGTACGTTCTTTCAATATACGAATGTTTTCTATCAGTAATGTCCGCGGCAGCTTACGATATATACATTTTCCTCATCCAGCGAATATATCAGCCTATGTTCTTCTGTTATTCTCCTGCTCCAAAATCCGGATAGTTCATGTTTTAGAGCTTCCGGTTTACCAATACCAATATTTCCATTACGCTCAATATCCTTTATCAGCTCATTGATTCTCTTTAATACTTTTTTATCCTCCGTTTGCCAATAAAGATATTCTTCCCATGCCGTATTGGAAAATATTTTATTCATCGATCAGTTCCGTCTTTATTAATTTTCCTGATTTTAATTCATCAATGGATTTTATCAGCTTTTTATAATATTCAGGATTGCTTCTGATATATAGGTTTTCCATCAAATTATTGTATTCTGCCTCAGAAAGTAAAACAACATTACCTCCACTTTTTCTGGTAACTATAATTGTTTCAAAATCATTAGTGGCAGAATCACAGTATTTTTTTAAATCATTTCTTAATTTTGAGTAATTGACTGCTTGCATAAAAACACCTCCTGTACAAAATATTGTACAGCTCTTATTATTTTTATACAAGTGATCTTTGAGATATTGCTGTGAGATATTAACTTATTATTGGATGCCTGTTAATTTTATGACATGAGAAGTTATAAAATCAATGGTTGACTCTCTAGCTCATCCAAGCTTCAGATATTTTCTCTAAAACTCTTTTTATCGCGGGAATATAGTTTGACTTTATTCTGTTAAAAATACTTTCTGCGGTTTCTTTGTCATAAATGTGGGTTAATATTCACTTAAATTTTCTTTCATACAATATTTTTCCTGTTTTTAGGATAATATTTTTAAAATTTTCTTCCACCGAATCCATAAATATCAAATCAATGCTATAAAGACCTGCTATTTCATCAATTTTTTCTTCCAACTCCATCAAATCCCTGAAATTGATTTTATCACCCGTAACTGCAATATCAAAATCCGAATTCGATGGTCCATTGTTTTTTGCCCTGGATCCGAATAGTAATATTTTTTCAGGGTTAAGTTTATTTGTAAGAAGCAAAATAAGATTATGAATTATTTCTTTTTCTCTTAAATTTTCTTTAGTATTTACAGGCATCTTGATAATTAAAAAATTTATATATCACACTGTGATATTTTCCCACAAAATCTGTAAAAGAACTTAAATTCAAAGCTTACTGTCTTATGGTGGAGGCGGCGGGAGTCGAACCCGCGTCCAAAGATATTGGCACTCAAACTTCTACAAGCATAGTTCATGTCTAATTTTCACTTTGAAAAATCACATGAACAGTATCTTTCATTGCTATGCTGCTTTAGTTTTCCCTTTTTTAAGGAAACAGCCGCTCCCTAAAAAGGTATCCTTCTAACGGCGCCCTTTTAAAAGTGAAGGAAACTTTTAAAGGACGTTAGCTGCGCTTAGGCAGCTAAAGCTAATTCGCTTTTGTCTGCGTTTATTTTTTGTTCCAGCGTTTAACGAGTCTCTGGTACTCGACTTGCCATCTAAGCTCAATCTATCCCTGTCGAATCCAAAACGCCCCCAAATTCATGGATTTTGAAATCCACATTATATTTTACCACATCATGCAAGTATTGATTATTAAATCTTACCAAAAGACAGCTTCAGCGGCTGAAGTTTTTAAGGGTCCTCTGGATCTCTCTTTCCGTTGCCTTTTTCTCCAGATCCTGTCTTCTGTCCTGCTTTAATTTTGCCTTTGCAAGACCCAGCTCCACTTTTGCAAAATTATTGACGAAATATATACTCAGCGGAACCAGAGTTAAGCTTTTATCAGTCAGCTTGCCGTTAATTTTCTGAATCTGCTGCCTGTGCATCAATAGTTTTTTTATCCTTAAGGGATTTGTCTCCTCAATCCTTGCCTTGCTGTAGGGAGAAATATGCATATTATAAAGAAACATCTCACCGTTTTTAATTCTTGCATAGCTGTCTTTAAGATTGACTTTATGCTCTCTTATGGATTTAACCTCATTTCCGCGCAGGATAATGCCCGCCTCAAATTTATCTATGATAAGAAAATCATGAAACGCCTTTTTGTTTTGGGCAGCTATTATTTTATCTTCTTCACCTTTTTGTTTTCCCATGGTTTAAATCCTGTTTAAATCCTTAAAAAAATAAATACAAGTCACTTATTAAAAATTATTTGATTAACTTTTTAATTTCCTCAACAGCTTTTTCTTTTTGTACATCAGACTTGGACTGTGCATCCAGCTTTACAGTTATATCAGGCGTAATTCCTGTTCCGTCAATTGAAATACCTGAGGGAAGATAATATTTAGCGGTAGTAAATTTTATTCCTGATCCATCCGGCAATATATGAAGCACCTGCACGGTTCCTTTGCCGTAGCTTTTTTCTCCGATTAAAATAGCTCTCCCATTATCTTTCAGAGCTCCGGCACTTAATTCAGAAGCACTTGCCGAATATTCATTTATTAAAACAACAAGAGGTATATCAAGATATTTGCCTCCTGTGGCTTTGAATTCTTCAAAACTGTCTTTATTGTCGTTTCTGCCTTTAACTGTGACAATCGTGTCTTTATCCAAAAACAAATCACATAAATACACCGCGTCATTTAAAACTCCGCCCAAGTTGTTCCTCAAATCAATTATAATGCCTTTTGCTCCCTGAGCAATCATCTCGTCCAGTTCTTTTTCCAGTTGCTGAGCTCCACCCTCCTGGAATTCATAATATTGAGCATAAGCTATATTGTTATCAATCATTTCTGTTGTAAAATTCGGAATAGCAAAAGTTCCTCTTTTTATTTTAAGATCAAAAATTTTATTTTCTGATGGTCTGAAAAATGTGATGATTACCTCCGTATCTACCGGTCCTTTAATTTTTGAAACAACCTCTTCGATAGCAAGACCTGAGACGTCTTCACCATCTACTTTCTTAATCACATCTCCCTGTTTTATATCCAGCTTTGAAGAGGGGCTGTCTTTGACAACTTTTACTACTTCTATTTCTTTATTCTCATTCGTTGTTACAATAATACCAATACCGCCGCTCATGATTCCCTGATAAGATTCCATTATCTTTGCATATTGGTCTTTAGTAAAATATTCCGAGTGCTTGTCGTTTAGACTGTCAAGTACAGCCTTGATTGCCACCATAACCAGCTCTTCCTTGGTTTTCGCAGAGAATGCTTCTTTGGACACAGCATCTATAGTCTGTTCCAGGGATTTGATGCTTAAATCATCTGCGCTGCTGCCGTCATTTTTCAGAGCCGAAGTGCTGTTTCCATCCTCTTTTGAAAATAATTGATTAACTTCCGGAATTTTTAAATTAAATCTATTTGTAAAATCAAGTCCAAGCCAAAATCCTCCTGTAAATATCAAAACAACCGCTATAATGATACATGTAATTTTTAATGCCTTAAATTTTCCCATATCCTGAAGTCAACCCTTTTATATTCAATTTTATTTTTGTTAATAAGTTTTTAAATATATAAATTAATTAAACATTATTTTTTATAATAATATTTACCATAAATTCAAATTTTATAAAAACTTAATTATACATATTATGGCAAGATATTTGTATCTATGATTTAGACAAAAGATAATGATTGACCTTTAAGTTTGGAGATAAATTTTTAAATCCCTTAAAAAGATATAGAAAGGTAATTTTTAAATTAAATACATAATATCATAATTTGTATTTTTAATGCTGAAAATTTAATATCAGAAATTTTGAAAATAAATTTACTAAACTGCCCTAAAAAAATAAACCGTAATAAAGAAACAAATATTATTTATAACTTAAATTATAAATATCCAAGTGGATTTTGAGCCGCGCCATTTATTCTGACTTCAAAATGAAGATGAGGTCCTGTAGCCAAGCCGGTTGACCCCACATAACCTATAACCTGACCTCTTTTTACCATCTGGCCCGCTCCTACGGCAAATCCAGACAGATGACCATAAAAAGTAGCAAAACTGCCGCCATGATATATCAAGATTGAGTTTCCATAACCTCCGTCATAACTTGCTTGAATTACCTGGCCTCCATCTGCAGCAACAATGGGAGTACCTCTCGGTGCTGCCAGATCTATGCCTGAGTGAAATCTTACATATCCAAGTATGGGGTGCATTCTATTGCCGAATCCCGATACTAGTGCACCTGCAACCGGCCATTGCAATCTACCATTAGGTGCGCTCCCATATTTTAAAGACTCGAGGATTCTCTGGATTTCATTTTCTTTTGCCGTCTGCTTTTTTTCCAGTTCTATCAGGGCATTTTTATCAGCTTTTGCACTTGACAGCAGATCTTTCTTATCGTCAAGAATTCCGGAAATTTCCGTATTTTTTTGTTCTGCCTGAGTTACAAGTTTTTCAAGATTGCCGCGCTGGTCATCCTGCTTTTTCTTTAACTCCATTATATTTTGCTTGACACTCAGTACTGCGCTTTTCTTGTCTTTAATATCTGCGATTATGCCGGCATCCTGATCAGCAAGCAGATTCATGAGTTTTAATTTGGATAGTAACTCAATAAAGCTTTTTGATTTAAACAAAACTTCAAAAAAACTTGAACTTCTGTTTTTATAAATCGAGGCAATCCTGTTACTTAAAATCGCTTCTTTCTCATCCAGATCCTTGTTTATTTCATTTAAATCATTTTCTTTTATCGCAAGATCAATATTTGTTTTGTCAATATCGCTTTTTACATCGGCAAGATTTTCATTAAGTGTGTTAAGCTGGTCCAGGCTTGAAAGCAGCTGCGATTCAACTTTATTTACCTGGCTTAAGTAATCCTGTTCTTTCTTTTTTGCTTCTTCAAGTTTCTTTTTTGTTGCTTCTTTTTCTTTTTTAATCTGTTCAAGCTGGTCTTCATATGTATCAGCAAATATAGAAGCATTGGGGATAAAAAAGATAAGAAGAATTATAAATATTGTTATTGCTACGATTAAATTGCTTCTTTTTTTCATAATCAATGTGATTATACCTTTAAATATCGTCTTAATGCAATTCCGCTGCTGAAAATACCTATAAGACCTCCGATTACGATGATTCCAAAATAAGCAATTAAGATGATGTTGTTTGAACCGAGTATTGCAAGATTCTTGATATGCATAGTTTCAGCAATTGCAGTCTCGCCTTTAATAAATAAAAATTTATTTAAAAAGTACAGGAGTAAAACAGCAATACCTGCACCCATAAAACCTTCAAAAAATCCTTCAAATAAAAATGGGGTTCTTACATACCAGTTGGTTGCACCTACGAGTTTCATGACTTCTATTTCTTTCCGTCTTGCATAAATTGAAAGCCGTATTGTGTTATAAATCAAAACCATGGTTGCAAGAAGCAAAATAATAATAATTAAAAGAGTTATTGTCCCTGTTACCGCCGTTATGGAAAAAAGATTTCTTATATAACTTTTACCATATATCACTTCATCTACACCATCAATGCTCTTTCCGTCCTTGTCCACAAATCGCAAAGCAATCTGTTCCACCTTTTGGGGATCTTTAAGTCTAATTTCAAATGATGCGGGGAGAGGATTGCCTTGAATCTCTTTTAATATATCGCTGCCTTCGTTTTGAGTTTTGAATTTCTCAAGAGCCTGGTCTTTTGATACATATGTTACACTATCTACTTCGGACCAACCTTTTATTTCATTTTCCAGATAACCTTTAAGATCGTTTGAAATATTATCTTTCAGGTATACGGCTATTTCAACCTGGCCTTCAATAGAATTCAATACGCCTTGTACATCATAGACTATTATGGAAAATACACCCACTATAAATAAAGTTATGGCAACTGTGGTTATTGCAGTAAAACCCATCAGAAAATTTCTTTTAAGGCTTAAAAAAGTTTCACCGAAAATATGTTTCGGTCTGAATATTAAGCTCAAGATCCGTATACTCCTCTCTTCTGATCTCTTATAATCAAACCTTGCTCCAATTCAACTACTCTTTTTCTCATAGCATTTACTATCGATCTTTCATGAGTGGCCATTACGACAGTTGTCCCTATTATGTTTATTCTGGAAAGAAGTTTCATGATACCTTCTGATGTGGCAGGGTCCAGATTTCCTGTAGGTTCATCGGCAAGCAAAATGGGCGGTCTGTTTGCAAATGCCCTTGCAATACATACTCTTTGCTGTTCTCCTCCGGAAAGTTGATGGGGATAAGAATCCATTCTGTTATATAATCCTACCAGTTTTAAAACCTGAGGCACCTGAGCTTTAATTATATAATTAGGTTTACCTATGACTTCAAGAGCAAAAGCAATATTTTCAAATACGGTTCTATCGGAAAGAAGTTTATAATCCTGAAAAATACATCCTATATTTCTTCTCAGCTGGGGAATTCTGCTTGATTTAAGGTTGCATACATTTCTGCCTGCTATGAATATTGTACCGCTTGTAGCAGATATTTCCTTTATCAGCAATTTGATAAATGTTGATTTTCCCGACCCGCTGGGACCGACAAGAAAAACAAATTCTCCTTTTTTTATGACAAGGTTTATATCCTTTAATGCAGCTGTATCATTTTCATAAATTTTGCTGACATTTCTGAATTCAATCATATTCATTTCATTAAAACCTTGCTCTTTATTCCCTTAAACAGATCTCTTTATGTATCCTTATTTTAATTATTTATTATTTTATTTTTGCTGATTATTTATTTTAGGTTTTTAAAAAATACTAAACAGGATATTAGCATAATGAATTTATATAGTCCATATAATTATACTTCGTTAAAATCATTTGTTTAAAAAATTATTTTTATATCTTGGTCAGCCTATGACCGAAATTATAACTGATAAAAATATTTCGGTATGAAATTGTTCCATCTCAATTATTTTTTATACCGCTTTTAAGATAAGCTTTTATAAAGATATCAATATCTCCGTTAAGAACGGAATTGACATCTCCGACTTCCACATCGGTACGGTGATCTTTTATCATCTGATAAGGCTGTAAAACATAGCTCCTGATCTGGCTTCCCCAGCCAATATCTTTCTTTTCACCTCTGATACTGTCAAGCTCCTGCATTTTCTTTTTCAATCCTATCTCAAACAATTTTGATTTTAAAATTTTCATTGCCGTTTCTCTGTTCATAATTTGAGACCGCTCATCCTGGCAGGAAACTACAATGCCGGTTGGGATATGGGTAATTCTTACGGCTGAATCAGTAACATTTACATGCTGGCCTCCGGCACCTGCCGACCTGAAGGTATCTATCCTTAAATCTTCCTTATTGATTTCCACCTCGACATCATCTTCAAACAAGGGGATGACATCAACTGCCGCAAAAGACGTGTGCCTTCTCTTTGAAGAATCAAACGGGCTTATCCTTACAAGTCTATGAATACCTTTTTCTGATTTGAGCAAGCCATAAGCATTTGTGCCTTGAATTGTTAAAGTAACATTTTTAATCCCTGCTTCTTCCCCCGGAAGATAGTCGGTGATTCTATACTTGAACTTTTTGTTATCCAGCCATCTTATATACATACGCAGAAGCATATCAACCCAGTCATGCGATTCGGTACCCCCTGCTCCGGGATGGATATTTAATATTGCCGGATAGGAATCATAAGGTCCGTTTAACAGTGTTTTTTCTTCAAGATCATCAAGCAGCTCAGATGTTTCTTTTAGATTCTTATCTATCTCGATTCTGATGCTCTCATCGGATTCCTGCATCAGAATTTCAAGAGCAATCTTCGCATTTTCGATTCTTTCTGCAATATCCTCAAAAAGTTCAATCAAACTCCTTGTTTTTTCAATTTTCTGCATAGTTTTCTGGGCTTCCTGATAGTTATCCCAGAAATTTTCTTCATAAGCAGATGAGTTTAATAACTCGAGCTCTATTTTTTTGTCATCTATTTCAAAGACAGTTCCTTAGGTAATTGAATTTTTCCGTAAGTTTGCTTATCGATTCATTATATTCTTCAAACATTGCATTTGCTCCCCTGTATCTTTTAATTTTTAATATACCCTAAAATCTCTTTATAATTGTCAGCGTTTCCTTTTTCGCAATTGCAAGGAAATTGTTGAATTAGGTTGGGTATTGAGAAAACCGTATGAAGGTTTTCGAAATACCCAGCCTGATTCTTGTAGCCTTACTTTTGTCCCTATCATGAAATTGTAAATGCTTCCTTTATAATTTATTGATTTTTTCCGCAGCATTTTTTATATTTCTTTCCGCTGCCGCACGGGCACGGATCATTTCTGCCGACTTTATCCTTGTTTACAATGGGAGCTTTCTTGGGTGTGCTTTCATCACCGGGGCCGCTGGCCGTGACATTTTTGTAATGCTTCTCATGCTGCTTTTCCTGCTCTTCTCCGGTATATATTTTTGCATTATACAAAAGCTTTACGGAATCATTTTTTACTTCCTCAATCATATCTTTGAATAAATGAAAAGATTCATGTTTGTATTCCACCAGAGGGTCGTGCTGTCCGTAAGATCTGAGCCCTATTCCTTCTTTAAGATAATCCATCTCAAGAAGATGATCGCGCCATCTGTTGTCAATAACTGTGAGCGCTACAATTCTTTCAAGCTGCCTCATTATTTCTTCTCCAAAACCTGCTTCTCTTTCTTTATAAACCCTTAAAGCCTGCTCCTGGAGTTCTTCTTTAAGATTGATTCTATCAACTCTTTCAGATAACAGCTTGTCTTTTTCAATAATATTCTTTGAAATATCCTTTCCGAACATTAAGGTCAGGTAATTTTTATATTCTTCTATATCCCAATCCTCGGAATAAGCATTGGCATTCAGATGGGAATCAAAACTTGAATCAACAATATCTTTTACCATTTCAAGTAATGTACCATTCAAATTATCTTCAAATAATGCTTTTTTTCTTCTTTCGTAAATTACTTCTCTTTGTTTGTTCATTACGTCATCATATTCCAGAACATTTTTTCTGATTTCAAAGTTTCTGGATTCAACCTGTCTTTGGGCATTTTCAATTGACCGGTTAATAATCGGATGGGCAATCGGAAGATCGTCAGGGAAACTTATTCTTTCCATGATGGAACCGATCCTGTCCGAACCGAATAACCTAAGCAGGTCATCCTGCAGACTTAAATAAAATTGGCTTGAGCCAGGGTCACCCTGCCTGCCGCTTCTTCCTCTTAGCTGATTATCAATTCTTCTTGCTTCGTGTCTTTCTGTCCCAAGAACATGAAGACCCCCAAGTTTTATTACTCCTTCACCAAGGACAATATCTGTTCCTCTTCCTGCCATATTTGTTGAAATTGTTACGGTTTTTTGCTGACCTGCATTGGCTATTATTTCTGCTTCTTTTTCATGGTATCTTGCATTTAACACCTGATGTGGGATCCCTTCTCTTTGAAGCATACTGCTTAAAAGTTCGGATTTTTCTATTGAAATTGTTCCAACCAGTACCGGCTGTCCCTTTTCATACCTTTCCTTGATATCCTTTACAACAGATTCAAATTTGGCTTTTTCCGACTTGTAAATCAGGTCAGGCATATCATCCCTGATCATTGGTTTGTTTGTGGGTATGACTACAGTTTCAAGTTTGTAGATATGCCTGAATTCTTCAGATTCGGTTAAAGCCGTACCGGTCATGCCGGAAAGCTTTTCATACATTCTGAAATAATTCTGAATTGTAATGGTAGCAAGGGTCTGGTTTTCTTCCATGATTTTCACATTTTCTTTTGCTTCAATAGCCTGGTGTAATCCTTCACTGTATCTTCTGCCCTGCAAAATTCTTCCTGTAAATTCATCAACTATCAGCACTTCACCATCTTTTACTATATAATCAACATCTTTTTTAAATAAGTAGTGAGCTTTAAGAGCCTGATTTAAAGCATGGATATAAAGATAATTGCCGGGATCATATAAATTTTCCATACCGACCAGTTTTTCAACCCTTGCAACTCCATCTTCAGTAATGGCAGCAGTTCTCTGTTTTTCATCGATTTCAAAGTCAACCTCTGCTTCCAGTTTTGGAACCACGTGTGACATTTTTTTATAAAGTTCCGTTGACTGGTAAGGAACACCTGAAATAATCAACGGGGTCCTTGCTTCATCGATAAGAATGCTGTCAACCTCATCAACAATAGCATAATAGTGCCCGTCCTGAACCAGCATATCTTTGGAGGTAACCATATTGTCTCTAAGATAATCAAATCCGAATTCATTATTTGTTCCATAAATTACGCTGCTTGAATATGCTTCCTTTTTCTCATTATATTCCTGGTTGTTCTGGAGCAGACCGACTTTTACTCCAAGAAAATTATAGATTTTCCCCATCCAGATGCTGTCTCTTTTGGCAAGATAGTCGTTTACCGTCACGATATGCGTGCTTTTACCTGAAAACGAATAAAGATAAGCCGGCAGCGTGGCAACAAGAGTTTTACCTTCTCCCGTTTTCATTTCCGCAATTTTACCTTCAAACAGCACTATTCCGCCATAAAGCTGGACGTCAAAATGCCTCATATTTAAAGTTCTTTTGGCAGCTTCTCTGACAACTGCAAAAGCTTCGGGCATTAACTCCTCAAAACTTTCACCTTTCTCATATCGCGATCTGAACTCGGGAGTTTTCAACCTCAGCTGCTCATCAGTTAACGCACTTACACTTGATTCAAGTTCATTTATCTGATCAATTATAATGTCATACTTTTTCTGAACTTTACCTTGACCTGCTTTTAAAATATTTCCGAACTTAAACATTGCACCACCAGATTTTTTAATTCAATGATTTAAAATAGTAAATATTTAAACCAAAATAATAATATTGATAATTGAGTATTTTAATAAAGTGTTTTGATTTAATCAAAAATTAAAAACTTATTAAACTTGAGGCTCTATAAGACCATAATTTTCATCTTTCCTCTTATATAAAACAGCAGTCTTACCGGTATCCGAATTGATAAACACGTAAAAATCGTGTCCGATAAGCTCCATCTGAAGGGAAGCTTCTTCGGGACTCATAGGTTTGATTTCAAATTTTTTAGTTTTTACAATCTCCTTTAACTCTTCCAGGTTTTCTTCAGGATTCTCAATTCCATTCTTTGCTCCTGTTCCCCTTCTGCCCTTCTGTATCATTTTATCTTTGTAACGTTTTATCTGCCTTTCGATTTTGTAATTAACCTTATCTATTGCTTCAAAGAAATCCGCACCAAATTCTGTTGCTCTTATAACAGCTCTCGGGGTAAATATCGTCACAACAATTTTATTGTTTAAATTAATACTTGGATTTTTCTCAAGGGAAAACTCTATTTCTGTCTTTATTGCGCTTTCTGCAAACTTTTCCACTCTGATTTTAATTTTTCTTTCAACATATGCCTTTATCTCATCGTTTAGCTCGATATTACGGCTTTTTAAGATGTACTCCATTTCAAGTCCTCCTTTTTTCTGGAAATATTAAATTATTCCTACCTGTTTTGTTTGTTGTAATTACCATCTTAATCTATATTTATTATCTTAAATTAATTTTCAATTATAAAGACCGAAACTAAAATAATTTTTTATATTATACTACTGTTTTTAATTTATGCTTCATTAAATTGCTCTTGCAAGAGTAAGCAGATATATTTTATCCGCACCGCATTTCTTTAACATCATTGAAATCTCATTAAGGGTGTTTCCGGTTGTCCAGACATCATCTAAAATAAGAATATTCTTATTAATTACGCTTAATATGTCTTTTGTTTTAAACACTCTTTCAAGATTTACTTTTCTTTCATGCATCCCCAGATTCTGTTGCTTAAAAGTTTTTTTTATTTTAATTATATTGTCAGAATAAGGCAGTTTTACTTCTTTTGAAAAGATCTGTGCCAATAACTGCATGTGGTTAATCTTAATGTCAGGTGATTTCCTTAATTCCGTTGCATCCGGATAAAAATCAGGAACTGTTTCAACAACATCAATTTTTTCATTCCTGTAAAAATTATCAAAAGTTTCCTTTAAAAAGCCGCATAATATAGGAGCAATTGAATAAATCTTATTATACTTATATTTTAAAATTAATTTTTTCAAGATTCCGCTGTAAATTCCGAAACTTCTTAAGCTATAAAAGGAGAACTTTGAATTCCTGCAGATAATGCACCCGGGGTTATTGTTTTCACTGGTTTTTAATTTAGAAGATTCAATGAAATTATGCTGTTCCTGTCTGTTAAAAATTTGTTTTGGTTTAACATGATCCGGTTTAATTAAGTTTGAAGAATTAACAATGTTGTTTACAGATAACGGAACTCCGCAAGAATTACAAACCTTACCCCTTATTTCAATTATCTGCTCCCTGCATTTTTTACACAGAAACCCTTCGCTTATTTTTCCGCAGGAAGAACAAATATCGGGTATGAAAATATTTTTAAATACATCCTTTAATAAATTATCTGAAAACGGTTTTTTTATGGTATCTTTGTTTCTCCTCCTGATTAATCATCATTATGCAACCTGTCGTTTTCTATTATAACATTTGACATTATTTTTACACTGGGATGGATAATTATTCCATCTTCTATAACACTTTTTGACCCTATAACCGCCTTTTCAAGAACCGATGCCTTGCTTTTAATTTTTGTATCATAGCCTATAATTGCGCCAATCAGGGAAGCATCTTTTCCGATATATCCGCTGCCCCATTTTATCCCTCTGTACATTATAGCTCTTTCATCAATAATTGTATTGTCCCCTATAATTATAGGTCCGTATAATTTTGCACCTTTTTTTACGGTACAGTTATTGCCTATTACCAGAGGAGGTATCATCACTACTTCTTCTTCAATCTTGCAGTTCCTGCCAATCCATATGCCTTCATTAATTTGCATCCCTGGAATAATCAATTTAATTTTTCCTTCAAGTGCATCAAAATTCCCCTGCTGATATTGTTCAAGACTGCCAACATCGTTCCAATACCTGTCATGTTTATATCCATAATACGGGATTTTTCTTTCAAGCAGCTTCGGATATAAATCCCTTCCAAAGTCATAAAAAGTCCCGTAAGGTATGTAATTAAAAATTTCCGGCTCAAATACATAAATACCGCTGTTAGCCAGTCTGCTTTTTTCTTCACCGGTAAGAGGCTTTTCCTGAAAACCTGTTATCTTATTCTCATTATCCATTATTACAACACCATATTGTGAAGGGTCATCAACTTCAGTTAAGGCAAGCGTACATATACCACCCTTCTTTTTATGGAATTCAATAAGTTCAGATAAGTTGATATCCGTTAATGCGTCGCCGCTTAAAATTAAAAATGTTTTATCCTCAAAAAAAGCTTCGGCTTTCTTAACTCCCCCTGCAGTTCCAAGCAGTTCAGGTTCATATGAATAATTAATTTTTATATTCCATTTCGAACCATCCCCAAAATAATCTTTAATAGCTTCAGGATACCAATGAAGATTGCAGATGATTTCATCAAAATTATGTTTTACAAGCAGTTCAATAATATGCTCCATAACCGGTTTATTTACTATCGGAGCCATGGGTTTTGAAATTAAATCCGTAAGAGGCCTAAGTCTTGTTCC
>JAJFVM010000243.1 GCA_021371805.1 bacterium | reverse complement strand
TATCCTTATCGGGTGCCACCCAGCTTTTATATATTGAGCCAGCAGATTGCTTGCTATCTGCCAGGTATATTTTCTTTGCACCGTCAAGACAGGACTCTGCACCTTTTTTGGGCAGCTTTTGCGAAACATTTCTTAGCTTATGCACCCAGCAGCGCTGAACAGGGCAGAATGGATATACAGTGCCTACTGCAGCTGATAAAGCCGGTGCTCCATCAACTACTGCAAGATTTAATCTTTTGCCAGACAGTCCTCTTCTGTAAAGGCTATCTACAAACATATACCATTCAAGCTCTGATTCAGAGGAGGCAATTCTAAATGCAATAATTTCTTTTATGCCGCTATCTCTAATACCATATGCAACAAGAATTACCTTTTTGTTTCTTGCAGATAGTGATTTGATCTTAAGAGTTATTCCATCCAAAAACAGATAGGCATACTTATCCTCTATATTTTTGGTATCCTCAAAGTCAAACAAAATTCCATAGTTTAGGGTAAGATAAATTCCAGACCCTAAATCAAAAAAAATTACTTACTATCACCTCCCTTAACTTTAATATCTTTTGTCCTGTAACTTGGCCCATTAATCTTAATAACAGTTGAGTAATGAACAACCCTGTCAATTATTGCTGATGCTAAAATAGAATCAGCAAATATATCACCCCAGGATTCAAAGCCCTTATTGGTAGTAATAATAACTGAGCCTTTTTCATATCTTTTTGATATTACTTCAAAGAAATCATCAGCATTATGTGAGGGAATCTTCTTAAACCCGAGCTCGTCTAAAATCAACAGGTCAGGGGCCAGGTAATAACTTAGCTTGCCATAGTAGCTGTTATCAGCCTTTGAAAAGTACAGGCTTTGAAGCATTTCATTTACCTGTGTAAAAAGTACCTTGTATCCTTTGGCTAAAGCCTTTATTCCAATGGATATTGACAGATGAGACTTGCCTGTTCCCGGCTGGCCTATAAAAACTACATTTTTTGCCTCTTTTACGAAAGAGCAGGTGCATATATCGTTTATCAGTCTCTTGTCTATGGATGGCTGAAATGAAAAATCAAAGTCCTCTATTTTCTTTGAGTATGGAAACTTGGCCTTTGAATATCTTTTTTTAAAGCTGTTGTCTTTCCTGTTATTTTCTTCATCTTCAAGCAGCATCTCCAGAAACTCCTCATATGAGAGCGATTTTTCCTGCGCATATTTAATCCTGTCCTCATAGCCGGCATATATGCCGGACAGTTTAAAATCTCTCAGTCTTGCCCTTATCATGCTCATATGGCCACCTCCTCCAGGGGAAGAGCGTATGCAGAGTTTTTGCATATGCTTTTTACAACTCTGTATTCTATTGCGCCATAAAATAGTGCTCTTTTGCATGAGGCCTCAATTACACTGTCCGGATAAAGCTTTTTAAGGGAAAGCACACCTCTTGCTATTGCAGAGGAGCTTTTTGGTTTTTGGCTTACGGCATTATTGAAGAACTTTTCACAATATGAACCCACTTCTTTCATCTTTTGCCTAAATATTTTCTGGTTTTCCTCGATATCAAATATTTTAAAGGCAGGATAATGGCTCTCTATTGTTGAAAAAGCTCCCTTATCTGTAATTTTTCTATGAAGTGCAACACGCTCTCCTGCGTAAAACACTTTTACAAGACTTTCTGTAATCTCAACATCAACTTTTTTTCCCACATACTCATACGGTACCGAATAGTAATTGTAATCGACATAAATGTGACAGTCATGATAGACTTTTCTTGTGGAGATTCTTGAAATAGCAAATCTTACCGGGGGAAGAGAGCCCATGCAGGATTTCTCTTTCCCCGTAAATACTTCCAGCGGCACTTTTCTTGTTGTGCCGTGTATTCTCTCGTTTACATTTCTATTCCACGCTTTTAGCTGGCAATCAAGATCGGTTCCGCTTACAAAAGTTCTCCCTTTAAAGAAGTTATTTTTAACAAATTTAATACCTGATTCAACTTTTCCCTTATCATTTGGTCTAGCTATCCTACAGGGAAGCGGACCAAATGAGTAATATACTGCAAAGTCTTTATAGGCCTGCTGGTATAGAGGCTCATAAAAGCTTGCCTTAAGTATTGCAGATTTTAGATTATCAATTCTTACATACTGCGGAACACCGCCGAAGAATTCAAAAGCATGAATATGGCAGGCAATAAAAGTTTCCACCTTCTGGTCATATACCTTGCAGTAATAATCTAGCCGGCTATATGACAGCCTCATATTAAATACCCAGGTCTTTCTGTTTTTACCGGCATCATCTTTTGTAATTCCAAGATATCCAAAATCAACTTGGGCTTCTTCACCCGGTTCTGTATGGATTCTTACAAAGATGTTGTCTTTTCTTTTTATTTCCTGCATATATTTTTTTACAGTGGAGTAAGAGCCGCTAAATCCAGATCTGGCAAGCTCTTCATGGATTCTTACAGCACTTAAGTCTTTTTCCATTAGTTTTAGTACTGTTTGCTTAAAATTATCAATTACTGTTGCCTTGGGTTTCTTTTTAGGTATTTCAACTCCTCTCTCAATATCCTTTATTACCTTTGCTACAGTCTTCCAGTCATGGCCTGTAATTCTTGCAATCTCTGTTTTATTTTTTGTTTTTTGCCATAGTGTCTTTATGGTGGTATACATTGCTACTCCTAACATTTTTCTCCTCCCCTAAGTGTATAGGAAAGGATTTTATCAGAAATAATTATTGTTTTACTTAGGATCTACACTATGGAATTTATCTTACCGATAGGTATGGAATTTATTTTACCTCTGAGGTTAAAAATAATCAGCAGTATTTTGAAGGCTTAGAAATAAGCCTTCAATAAATATTATTAATTTAAAAGATAATGGGGAAATGAAAATATTATGAGTAGAAATGCATACAGAGTTAAAAAAATAGTAACTGCAAAAAGTCCAAGTTTTAACCTGTCTCATGATGGAGAATTATTAAGTATTCTAGAGCAGTATACTGATTTCTATGATACTTTAAATTCTTATGGAAACGGCATCATTGAAATAACGGACAGGGAATTTGAAGAAGTAAAAGAAAAAATCGAAGAATTAATTAACGGTCTTAAAAGCACTAAAACAAACCAGCCGGAAAACAGGGAGAAG
>JAJFVM010000240.1 GCA_021371805.1 bacterium | reverse complement strand
AGCATTGTAAGCCAGAGGGAGCTTGAATTTGACACGAAATCCTTTGAAAGTGCATTAAAACATGCTTTAAGAGAAGACCCTGATGTAATAATGGTTGGAGAAATGAGAGATCTTGAAACAATTTCAGGTACTTTGACTGCTGCCGAGACCGGACATCTTGTATTTTCAACTTTGCACACCCAGGATGCTGCTCAGACCATAGACAGGATAATAGATATTTTCCCAGCATACAGGCAGCCGCAAATAAGAATGCAGCTTGCAGGAACACTGAAAGCTGTGCTGGTACAACAACTGATTACAAATTCGAAAAATGACGGAAGAGTTGCCGCATGTGAACTTATGTTTGTAAATTCGGCTATAAAAAATATGATAGGGGAAATGAAAGTTCATCAGATTTATTCTGCGATGCAGTCAGGTGGAAAAGAAGGCATGATTATGATGGATATATCTCTTGCCAGATTATATAAGCAAGGTAAAATTACAAGGGAATCAGCTTATGACAAGTGTCGTAACAAGGAAGAATTATCCAGATACATTGACTCTACTTCTATTTGAAACGAACTTCAGGAGTTGTAAAGGAGGCAAGAGGAATGAAGTGGTTATTAAACAAATTATACAGAAAGGAAGGGAGTTTTACATTAATTGAGCTGTTGGTAGTAATGGTAATTTTTGCAGTACTTGCCGCAGTAGCAATTCCAAGTTATTTATCAATGAGAAATAGAGTAAGAGAAGCAGGAACAGAAGCGGAAATGGCAAATATCACTACAGCTCTTGAACTATATAACGCAGATCAGGGAAATTATCCCGCAACTGTTACCTGGAACACCGATTTACAGAAAGACGGTTACATGACGGCAGTTCCTTTAACCGATAAATGGAATAATGCTTATGTTTATGCGGCAGGAACTGACCAGGCAACCTATACTTTAACAAGCAATGGTAAAAATAAAGCTACAACCAAAGATGATATTGTCTGGACAAATGGTCAGCAAACCAGTACAGGTGCTTATAAATAATTTTTAAGCACAAAAATTTAGTTTAAAATAATAAAATCATAGGCTTTTGAGTCCCTTTTATTATAAATTGTTTACTATTGACAGCATGTGTGTTAATATACAAAAGTACAAATATCTATTTCCCTATATGCATCATGAATTACTGTAAAATATCTTGATCAAAAATTAGCAATTAAACAAAAAATATGTAGCACGGGGGGAAATGAGCAATATAATTTATTATATAATATTAATTATTCTGGGTCTTGTTATCGGAAGTTTTCTAAATGTTGTAATCTCCAGACTTCCGGGGAAAATACCGGTTGTATCACATTCATCTTTTTGTCCTGCCTGCAACTCAAGAATAAAATTTTATGACAATATACCTTTGTTATCATATATTATTTTAAAAGGCAGGTGCCGCAATTGTAAGAATAAAATTCCGATAAGATATCCTGTAGTTGAAGCATTAACCTCATTTCTTTTTGCAGTAAGTTATTATTTTTTTGGGATAAGTTTTCATTTGCTGTTGTCGATAATTATGATTTCAGGATTAATAATAATATCTTTTACCGATATTGAAAATGAAGTAATACCAAATATAATAGTCCTGCCGTTTGCAATCATAGGTTTATTAATTAACATATTTTTAATACCAAACAGGTGGTGGGTAGTTCTTGCATTTGCCTTTGGCGCATTCTTGTTTATGCTTATAATAAACATGATTTATCCCAAAGGTATGGGTATGGGTGATGTAAAGCTAAGTTTAATGGCTGGATCCTTCTTAGTTGAAAAAATTATTCCAGGTCTGTTTATAGGGTTTTTAACGGGTTCAATATTCGGATTGTTAATGATTGCAATAAGGAAGAAAAAATTAAAACAAACCATGCCGTTCGGTCCATTTATTTCATTAGGATGTATTATTGCTTTATTTTTTGGTGATAAAATTATTAAATGGTATATTGGTTTTATATAAAAAATAATTCATTTATAAAAAAGTTACTTGAGAAAAATACAAAACAGGATTAAAGATGCTTGAAGTAGGGTTGGATTTAGACTTATATAGAATAAACTCATTGTAAAAAAATTATAAGATGGTGCATTTTATAATGAAATAAATCATAATGATTCAGTATACAGGCTAAGAAATGATTTATTTGGAAAAATATATTAGCTTAAGACAATAAATGCAGATTCCATAGTGCTTTTAAGAGACGACGAAATAATAACAATATATATAAACAAAATTTATTACGATTAAATAAAATATTATGAGATTTTTAAGTTCAGGTGAATCGCACGGAAAAGCACTCTCGGGGATAATTGACGATTATCCTTCAGGAGTTGATATCGACTTCGATTTTATCGGGAATGAATTAAAAAGAAGACAGTCGGGTTATGGCCGCGGGGAAAGAATGGCTATTGAAAAAGACAGGCTTGAAATTCTCTCCGGAATAAGATATGGGGCAACCATAGGTTCTCCGATATCTTTTTTAATTCACAATAAGGACTGGGAAAACTGGAAAAAAAAGATGTCTGTAAGCAGCAGTGGTCTTTGCTGTGATAATGATATAGAAAAGATATTAAATCCAAGACCAGGTCATGCAGATTTCTCAGGTTATATTAAATATAGATTTGATGATATCAGAAATGTTATTGAACGCAGCAGCGCAAGGGAAACAGCAATAAGAGTTGCAGTGGGCGGTTTTGCAAAAATATTGCTTAAATCTTTCGGAATTTATATATATAGTTTTGTCGAACAGATTGGCGGCATAAAAGCAAATTTTAAAAATACATTTAATAAATTTGATGAAAAATTATTTATTCTTGCTGAAAAATCAGAAGTGAGATGTCCTGATGAATTTATTTCAGAGAAAATGAAAAAAACTATCGAGATTGCTGCCAAAAAAGGAAGCACACTCGGAGGTAAATTTACATTATTTGCCAAAGGAATTCCTGCCGGTCTTGGTTCATACTGTCAGTGGGACAGAAGACTTGATGCCAAGATTGCTCATGCAATTATGAGCATTCCGGCCATAAAAGCTGTCGAAATCGGCAAAGGTATTTTATCTTCGGAAACTTCAGGAATCAGTTTTCATGATGAAATTTTTTATAATAAGAAAGAGGGTTTTTTTAGAAAAACAAATAATGCCGGAGGCATTGAAGGCGGCATGACGAACGGAGAGGATATATTGATATCAGCTTATATGAAACCTATACCTACAACTGCTGCAGGTTTAAAAACAGTAAACATGAAAACCAAAAAAAGCGAAATCAGCCTGATGGAAAGATCCGACGTCTGCGCGGTCCCTGCTGCTTCCGTGGTAGGAGAATCAATGCTTTCCATTGTTATAGCAGATGCTATTCAGGATAAATTCGGTAAAGATAATATATTTGAAATGCTTGAGAATTATAAAAACTACATGAATTACTTAAAAAATATTTAAAGATTCTGTTTTTTTTGAAAGACATTTGTAATGTTTGTTAAAAATATATCATTAATCGGGTTTATGGGGTGCGGGAAAAGCACAATCGGAAAAATACTCGCCGATGATTTAAATTTTGTTTTTTTAGATCTGGATAATTTGATCGAATATATAGAGGGATTGCCAATAAAGGAAATATTTGAAAAATATGGAGAAGATTACTTCAGAACTTCTGAAAGCAGGATAATAAAAAAGATTTATAATAATAAAAAATGTGTTTTCGCCTGTGGGGGCGGTATTTTTAAAAAAGAGGATAATATAAAAGAAATAAGGCAGAACAGTTTTGTTGTGTATTTATTTATGACAGTGGAAGAAGCTTATGAACGATTGAAATATGTTAAGAACAGGCCCCTGTTAATTGTTGAAGGAGATTTAAAAACAAGAATTGCACAGATTATGAATGAAAGAAAAGAAGTTTACGAAAATAATTGTGATTTAAAAATCAAAGTCGAGGGAAAATATCCTGGTCAGATAAAAGAAGAAGTTATAACTTATTTAAATGATCATTAACAATTCAGAGTTTAAATTCAATATTTTTTATTAAAGATTAAGTTAATAAATTTTTATTAAAATGAAATCCATAGAAATAAAAACATTAAACAGAAAATATAAAATTTATATTAAAAATAATATTACAGAATCATTTTGCGATTATATAAAGGAAAATTTTGGTAAAAACGGCAACATAATAGTTGTTTCAAATGAAAGAATATACGGAATTTATGGAAAAATAATAAAAGATATAATAAGCAGAGAATATAAAATAAAAGAAATAATTCTAAATGACGGTGAGAAATATAAAAACATTGATACACTTAAATATATTTATTCAAAATTGGTGGATTTCAATGCTCATAGAAACGATGTGATATTATCCTTTGGAGGAGGTGTTGTTGGTGATACTGCCGGCTTTGCTGCGGCTACATTCGGCAGAGGCATGAATCTTATTCATTGTCCTACTACAATAATCTCACAAATTGACAGCAGTATCGGCGGAAAGACTGCTGTCAATTTTGAAAAAATAAAAAACATCATAGGATGTTTTTATCAGCCTCATCTGATAATTACAGACCCTGAGTTTTTAAAAACCCTGGATGAAAAAGAAATAATCAATGGTTTGGGTGAAATTGTTAAATATGGGTTGGTGTTTGATTTTCAAATCATAAATGATGTCTTAAATTTAATAGGCGACTTCAAAAATGATGAAAATCGGCTATTTAATATTGTCAATAATACAGAGTTCGGTAAGATTATTTATAAATGCGTAAAAATAAAGGCAGAAATTGTTGAAAAAGATGAATTTGACTTAAATGAAAGAAATTTATTGAATTTTGGACATACAATCGGGCATTCTCTGGAGAAAACAATAGGATTTGATAAAATTAATCATGGTCAAGCCGTTGCAATCGGAATTCTTTGCGCTATTGATATCTCTGTCAGTTTGGGTTATCTGAATGAAAAATTTAAGAAAAAAATATTAGACATATATGATATTTTAAAACTGCCTAAGTTTATTACAAAGACTGATGTAGATGAAATATTGAATGCTTTAAAATTTGACAAAAAATTTATTTCCGGCAAAAATAAATTTATTTTGCTTGAAGACTTAAATAAACCTGTAATTTATAATAATCTGGATGAAGATATTATAAAAAACAGCATAGTAAATAACATAAAATAATATATAATCGAAAAAATTATTAACAAAATAATAAAAATATTTAACTTTTAATGCTAATTTATGGTGTTTTTAAATATAAAATATTGATAAAATTGATAAATCAAAAATAATAAAAAAATAATTATGAAAAAGGTAATAATAATAAATGGTCCAAATTTAAATTTAACCGGCAAAAGAGAAGAAGATGTTTATGGAGATAAAAGTTTTGATAATTTTTATGAAGAAAAACTATTGATTTATGCAGAAAACAATAATTTGGATCTGGAATATTTTCAGTCAAATCATGAAGGCGCAATTATTGATAAGATTCATGGATGTATTGCTGTAAAAGAATATATAATAATCAATCCTGGCGCATTGACGCATTACAGCTATGCAGTTCATGATGCTCTGGTTGCCTGCAAAATTCCTGCAATTGAAGTACATATGTCAAATATTTTTTCCCGTGAAAGCTGGAGAAAAAATTCAGTTATTTCACCTGCAGTTATGGGTATTATCAGCGGTTTTGGTCTTTCAGGTTATATGCTTGCCCTTCAGTTTATTTCAAAATCCTGACCTTAGTTTATGAAAAATCCGGAGTTTAATAAAAGGATTAATAATTTAAAAAAAAGAATTGCCGGGTCTGAAAAAACTTCGGATATTTTAATATTTAAGGAAGAAGACATATTTTATCTTTCGGGCTTCTTTGGCAAAAACTCGAATAGTGTCCTGCTGATCACGGAAAATAAAAATTATTTATTTGTGAATTTTATTTATTTAGAAGATGCAAAAAATTCAGTAAAAATAGACAACCTGGAAATTATTCTTTATGCAGGAGATAAAAATAAATTAATACAGGAAGTTCTGACAAATAATAATGTTAAAGAAGTCCTGATACAATCTGGTTACATCTCTTACAATCAGTATTTAAGGATAGAAAATGAACTTAAAAAAGCAGGAATAAAGTCCAGGGATATTGAAAATCCTGTCGAAATATTAAGATCTGTAAAGGATAAGTTTGAACAGGAATTAATAAAAAATGCCTGCAAACTTACTGATAAATCTTTTAAATTTATTTGCAATATCAAATATAAAGATTTTTTAAAATACTCGGAATCCGCATTTGCAATAGAAATAGAGAAATTTTTGATAGGTGCCGGAGGGAAAGGAAAATCTTTTGACTTCGTAGTTGCAAATAACTCTAATTCTTCAAAGCCTCATCACTCCTCAGAAAATTTAAAAATAACCGAAGGACTGCTGTTAATGGATTATGGTGTTATATTTGGAAATTATTGTTCTGATATTACAAGAACAATATTTATAAACAAAAAGCCGGATAGTAAATTTAAAGAGATATATGAGATAGTCAAAGAAGCTCAGCAGATGTCGGTAGATTATTGCAGAGAGGGGATAAGAGCATTTGAACTTGATAATATTGCAAGAAATTATATTGTAAAAAAAGGGTATGGGGAGAGTTTCGGCCATTCGCTTGGACATGGAGTGGGAATTGAAATACATGAACCGCCATGGATAAATTCAAAAAATGATGAAATTTTAAAGGAAGGAATGGTATTAACAATTGAGCCGGGAATATATATTGAAGGATTTGGCGGTGTAAGGATTGAAGATATGGTTATTGTAGGAAAAAAGGGTTGTAAAAATTTATACTCATCAACGAGGGAAATTGTCCGGATTTATTAATAAAATTAACCGAAGATAATAGTGGTATAATAAAATAAGTGTTTCATTTTAAAAAATATTTTAATTTAATTATTCAATTCAGTTAAATGTTTTAATAATTTTATTTTCAGTATTTTAAAAAATTAATTTTAATAAGTTTGAAAGGATTTGTTTTATGATCAGCAGCAATGATTTTAAAAACGGAATTACGATAGAATATGAAGGAGATTTACTTGAAGTTATTTATTTTCAGCACGTTAAACCTGGTAAAGGCGGTGCTTTTGTAAGAACAAAATTAAAAAATCTTTTGACCGGCGCCATATTCGAAAAAACCTTCAGAGCCGGGGAAAAACTGGATCAGGCAATTCTTGAGACAAGAAAAATGCAGTATCTTTATAAAGACGAGCTTTATAATTTTATGGATAATTCAAGTTATGAACAGGTATCTCTTGATGAAAAACAGATTGGAGATAAGAAATATTATCTTCAGGAAAATATGGAAGTAACGATGGTTTTTTATAAAGGCAATGCAATTTCCGTAGATTTGCCGACTTTTATTGAGGTGAAGGTTACGGCTACCGAACCGGGCATAAAGGGTGATACCGTGAGCAGTTCCTTTAAACCTGCCGAAATTGAAACAGGGGCAAAGGTGCAGGTACCTTTATTTATTGAAAACGGTGACCTTATAAGGGTTGATACACGATCGGGAGAATATATAACACGGGTTTAGTTTAATAAATTTTAAATTTTTTAAAAATTCAAAAGCAAAAATGATAAAGACAACCAAAAGAAGAAAATCAAGAATAAAAGCAGTTATATTGCTTTATCAAAGTGATTTGCTTAAAAAAGAAGTCGGAAAGATCATAAGCTCCGAAATGGATTTTCAGAAGCACATAGATGAATTTACAATCAAATTGGTCGTAGGGGTCGAAAAAAACAAAAATGAAATCGACAATCAAATAAGACATGTTGTTGAAAACTGGACATTGGACCGAATATCAATAATAGACAGAAATATTTTAAGAATGGCTATTTACGAAATGCTTTTTGAGGAAGAAATTCCCCTGAAAGTTTCCATAGATGAAGCGATTGAAATTGCAAAAATACTTGGGCAGAAAGAAGAAACACCAAAGTTCGTAAACGGGATACTCGGCAAAATATTAGTAAATCTTGGCAGCAGCGAGAAGTAGCAACAGATGAATAATTATATAATTGCAATATAAAAAAGATTTATTGATGAAACAATTTAAATTTGTTAATAAAAAATAATATATGGCAAGTTTATTAAACTAATTCTTCTTAAAAAGGGTGAATTATATGGATACAAGAGAAAAGTTCATTGAGTTTACAAATTTAAGCAAGAAAGTCCCAGCAGTCAAGTGGGAGTTTGGTTATTGGGGCCAAGCTGTAAAAAGATGGTATAAAGAAGGCCTTCCTCTAAAAAATTATCCAACTGTTCCGACAAATATAATAAATACAACTGCATCTTTATACACTACGGTCTGGAAACACTTTTTAATGAATAAAAAAAGTCTTTTTGAAAAAATCTATGATGAACCGGAAAAAAAGCTTGTTTTGCCAGATGGGATTGCGGTACTTGGAGGCGGGATATATTTTCCGTCTCAGGGATTTGCGCTTGATTATGATATAAAGGATTTTTTTAACCTGGATAAACAACAAAATGTTGTATGTGCGGAGCATTTATTTTACCCTCAGTTTAAATCTGAAATACTAAATGAGGATGAAAGATATATTGATTATGTTGACCTTGACGGTTGTACAAGGAGATTTTCAAAACTTCAGCAGGTTATTCCTTCAGGACTTGACTGGCCTATTAAAGACTGGGACAGCTGGAATAAAATAAAAAGTCAGAGAATGAGACTTGATAACATAAAAGAAAGATTACCGGAAAACTGGAAAGAAATTGTTATCGAATACAAAAACAGAGATTATCCTCTTGCCCTCGGAGGCTATCCCTGTGGTATTTTTGGAACCCTGACTCATCTTATCGGATATGAAAACCTGTTTATGTTTTATTATGATAAGCCGGATCTGGTTAAGGATATTTCAGACAGGCTGACGGACATATGGATTGCGCTCTGGGAAGAAGTTCTTTCATACACAGATGTAGATTTATGCAACCTGTGGGAAGATATATCTTCAGGGAAAGGCTCGATGCTTTCACCATCAATAATTAAGGAATTTATTCTTCCTTACTATAAAAAGATATCACGGTTTTTGAAGAGCAAGAAAATAAACACTTTTCTTATTGATACCGACGGTGATTGTAATGAGCTTGTACCGCTTTTCATAGAAGCCGGTGTTACGGGAATGTATCCTATGGAAGTAAGTGCAGGCATGGATGTTGTATCCTTAAGAAAAAAATATCCTGATTTTTTATTAATGGGTGGAATACCAAAACTTGATATAAAATTCGGCAAAAAAAGGATCGATGAATTTTTAGAACCGGTAAAATGGCTTTTAAAACAGGGAGGGTATATTCCGTTCGGGGATCATCTTATTCCTCCTGAAGTATCATGGCAGGATTTTAAATATTACAGGGAAGCGTTAAATAATATCATTGAGACTTCGGTTACTTGAGTAAAATTCCGGGATATAAATAATATAATTGATGACATTAGAAAAATAATAAATTCCTGCTGAAATAAAATTGAAAAAATTCGTTGATTATGTAAAAATAACGACTTTAAATATCAGTTTATATATTTGTATATCTGTATTATCATATATCAATTTATAAAAACATAAATTCAATTGATCTAAAATATGAACCAGGAGAAAGGGTTATTATTGAAAAAAATAATTAAGCATATATTTATCATAAACATTCTTATCATTCTGATGCTTAGTGTTTCCGGTTGTTCAGAATATGGTCTTGACAGTCAAAATTTAAATAACAATAATTCTTCAGGAGGTATCGAAAATTCATCAGGCAATAAACCTGATTCAAATACTTCCGGAAATTCGGCAACTTCCGGCAGCCAGATTAAGGGAGAGGATAATAATTCTGATTCCACCGGTTCAAAAACAGATAATGAATTAAATAATAATGAAGCTGCAAACACACAGAAACAGGATAATGAAAGTTCCTCAACCACAAGCACAACTTTAAACACAATTCAGAACACAAATGAAAATACACCTCCGAAACTAATTCTTGAAATTACTGAGGGGCCTGTAATTCTTGAAGATAATTCATTATGTTATTACAGGATAAAAGCAAAAGTTAAGGGTAATCCTGCACCCCAGATTTCTTTCAGTAAGGATGACAGCAATGGTGCGTGGGGTAAAAACATTTCGCAGGTTAATCTTCTTGCTGGTGAATCTTATGAATTACATGTTAAAGCAGAAAATACATCTGGTAAAGCTTCGGCTTCGGTAAGCCTGACATGGAACGGCGGTACTATCAACAAAGGTTCAACAAGCATAGTTGCAGATGAAGCAAATCCTTCCAACTATTTTATAGAAGTATCTTTAAATGAGCAGAAAGTAAGAGTTTTTTATAAAAACAATCTGCTGAAAGAGATTATTTGTTCAAGCGGAGCTCCGCAGTCTCCTACGCCAAAGGGCATTTTTAAAATCAGCGATAAAATCAAATATTCCTGGCTGCCGGAATATGATGTCGGAGCATATTACTTTGTCAGGTTTTTTAACTCGTATCTGTTTCATAGTACTCCATTTGATAAAAAAGGCAATTTAATTGAGGAAGATCAGCAAAATCTTGGGAAACCGGTAAGTCATGGATGCGTAAGGCTTGATCTCAATGAGGCTAAATGGCTTTATGAAACTGTTCCTTCCGGAACACAGGTAAAGGTTTATTAGTTTTTTATTTACTCATTTTAAATTTTATAAATCAATTTTTACTAAGAATTATTTTGTTTGATAAAAATATTAAAAATAAAAAAACTTTAATACAATTACTTTTAAATAGTAAAAATATATCTTCAAAAAAAACAGCTAATGCATATATATTATCAGGAAAAGTATCGGTAGACGGGATACTGGTAGATAAGCCAGGCACACTGGTAAAAACTGATTCAAGAATTGAAATAAAGGAAAAAATTCCTTATGTTTCACGAGGTGCTATAAAATTAGATGAGGCAGTTAAAGATTTTAAAATTAATTTATTTGGCAGAAGCGCAATAGATTTTGGTGCATCAACCGGAGGCTTTACTGACTATTTAATAAAAAATGGTGCAAAAAGAGTTATCGCCGTAGATGTAGGGTATGGACAATTCGCCTGGGAACTTAGAAATAAAGAAAATATTTTTTTATTTGAAAGAACCAATATAAGAAAACTTGATAAAGAAATGCTGCCTTTTATACCTGATTTTGCCGTTGCGGATTTATCATTTATATCCATCAGAAAAATATTCTATAAAATGTTTGACCTGGTGGGTAAAGATGCCCAGCTGCTTTTACTCATTAAGCCCCAGTTTGAACTGGAAAAAGAATTAGTCGAAAACAAGGGCATAATTAAAAGCAAGGATTTGCATTTAAAAGCAATAAAAGATGTTGTAAATTATTTTATTGAAAATAATTTTATTAAAATTTCGGGGTTAAGTTTTTCCAGGATAAAAGGAGCCAAGGGAAATATAGAATACTGGATATTTCTGGAAAAGATAAATAAGGATTTTAAAGAAAAAAAAGACATTAATTATGGTAAAATAGTTGAAGATGTTGTTGAAAAGTCATATGAATTTTTTAATGTAGCATGAATTAATTTTAATAAACTATGAAAACAATCGGATTATTATCAAATAATGAAAATATTAAGGCAATCAGTGTAGCAAAGGATGTTTATGATTACCTTATCTTGAAAAAAATAAGGGTGCTTTTACTTGACAGTGACGAACTTCCAAAAAAACACAACCTGCCAACTGTAGATGTTGAGGATTTCAAATCCGGCATTGAAGCATTGATTTCAGTCGGGGGAGACGGCACTTTTTTAAGAGCTGCAAAACATGCCTTTAAAAATAATATCCCTATTATGGGTGTAAATGTCGGAAATCTTGGTTTTTTAGCAGAGATTAACATTTCAGACATGTATGATTCTCTTGATAAGATCATAAATAACAACTTTGAAATTGAAAAAAGAATGCTGATTTCCGGAAAGATGTTCAGGGATAAAAAATTAATTGATGAAAAAAATTGTCCTTATCTTGCTTTAAATGACTTTGTAATAACAAAGTCGCTTCTTGAAAAAATAATTGAAATAAAAATTATTATAAATGGGGTGTCCCTTGTCAGTTATGGTGCAGACGGAATCATTATTTCAACGCCTACAGGTTCTACTGCATATTCCTTATCGGCAGGAGGACCGGTTGTTGAACCTAAAAATGCATCAATTGTTATAACACCGATATGCGCACATACGTTATTCAGCAGAAGTCTTGTAATAAGCCCTGATAATCAGATAGAAATTCAAATAAATTCAGGCGGTACAAAGGTTAATTTAAATATAGACGGAAAGAAAAGTGATCTGGAAGTTTTAAGCGGAGATATTTTTAAAGTAGAAAAATCAGAATATAAGTTAAATTTAATTACTTTTAACAAGAATACGTTTTTTAAAATTTTTAAGGAAAAACTTATAGGCAGAAACTAAAAGATAAGAAATACTACTTAACTTAATACAGCAATAATGCTAAAAGAACTTCAGGTAAAAAATTTTGCAATTATAGATGATGCTAAAATAAAATTTGGCAGCGGGCTTAATATCCTTACCGGTGAAACCGGAGCCGGAAAAACATTGATAATCGAGGCAATAAATTTACTTATCGGAGAAAGGGCAGATTCAAATCTGATAAGGGAAAGTGAAAATAATCTGCTGGTACAGGGTTTTTTTGATTTTTCAAATAATGCACAGGTTAAAGAATTTCTTTTAAAAGAAAATTTCATTGATAAGGAAGAAGAACTTGACGATATTGCCATTTCACGGGAGTTAAACAGAAATGGCAAAAACAGAGCGTTTATTAATGGGATATTTACACAAGCAAGCAACTTAAGAACTCTTGGAAAATTTTTCATAGATATACATGGACAGCATGATCACCAGTATCTTCTGGAACAAAAAACTCATATAAATATAATTGACAGACTTGGCAGGCTTAAATTAGCTGAATTTAAGAATGATTACAATATTGAGCTTGAAAACTATCTTGAAGAAAAAAATGAAATTGAAAAATTAAAGCAACTTCAATTAAAGAAAAAAGAAAAACTGGAAGATCTAAAGTACCGGCTAAATGAGATTGTGGAACTTAAATTAAAGGAGAATGAAGACGAAATCCTTGAAAATGAAAAAAATATATTAAAAAATTCGGAAAAAATTTTGCAGTATTCTAATGAATGTCTGAAAATACTGGACGGTGATGAAAACTACGGCACTTCGATGATAGATAACTGCGTTTTGCTTTTAAAAAATTTGAACGAGCTTGTAAAAATTGATAAAAATCTAAACAGATTTATAGAAGAACTTTCGGATTTTCCAGGCATTCTTAATGAGTTGAGTCATTATTTAAATAATTATATTGTCGATTTTGAATTCAGTCCTCAGAAACTTGAATCGGTCCAGGAAAGAATTTTTCTGATCAGTGAAATCAGGAAGAAATACAATATGGAAATATCGGATTTGCTGGATTATGCAAATAAGTTAAAAGAAGAGATAATAAGTTTTGAAGAAATTGACGATACGATTGATTTAAAATTGAAAAATTTCCAGGACAGTAAAAATATTGTACTTGAAAAGGCGATTAAGTTATCAGATTACAGAAAAGAAATAATTGATAATTTTGAAAACGGTATAAAAAAAGAGCTGCTTGATTTAAATTTTAAGTCTGTAAAATTTAAAGTCTTATGTGAATATATAACAGGAGACGACGTATTTTATAACAGCCAAAATATAAAGTTTACAAAAAACGGAATTGATAACCTTGAATTTTTAATATCATTAAATACGGGAGAAAGCCTTAAAAGTTTAAATAAAATAGCCTCAGGTGGGGAAATTTCCAGGATGATGCTTGCATTAAAGAGTATAATAGGCAAGGTTGATAATATAGATACGATGGTTTTTGATGAAATTGATACGGGTATAGGGGGAGAAACAGCTACGGTTGTCGGAGAGAAATTATATAAAATTTCTGCAGGCAAGCAGGTTATATGCATTACCCATCTTGCCCAGATAGCTGGTTTTGCCGATAACCATTTATTTATTAACAAATATGTTGAAAAAAATAAAACAAAAATTGAGATAAATATTTTAGACGAACAACAAAAAATAATGGAAATATCCAGGATGCTGAGCGGTAGAAAAGATAGTAATATTTCTTTAATGCATGCCGAGGAATTAATTAATCAAAGCAAACAACTCAAGGATAAAAAAAGGGAGGCTAATTAGGATTTGGATACAAAATTCATATTTGTAACCGGCGGGGTTTTATCTTCGCTTGGAAAGGGTATTTGTGCAGCTTCTTTGGGAAGGCTTCTTAAATCAAGAGGATTAAGTGTTACAATTCAAAAATTTGATCCATATATAAACATTGACCCCGGTACGATGAATCCTTTTCAGCATGGTGAAGTTTTTGTAACTGATGACGGTGGTGAAACAGATCTGGATTTAGGTCATTATGAAAGGTTTATAGATGAGAATCTTTCAAAGTATAATAATTTCACCTCAGGCAAGATATACAAAACCGTGATCGATAATGAACGTCGTGGCGATTACCTCGGAAACACGGTACAAGTTATACCCCATGTTACAGATGAAATAAAAAACAGCATTAAAAAGACCTTGTCTACAAAAAAATCAGATATTGTTATTACTGAAATCGGAGGTACTGTAGGAGACATCGAAAGTCTGCCTTTCCTTGAAGCAATAAGGCAATTTAAAAAAGATGTCGGCAAAGAAAATGTCTTATACATACATGTTACTTATGTGCCTTATTTAAAGACAAGTGATGAATTAAAAACCAAGCCAACTCAGCATAGCGTTAAGGAATTAAGAAGCATCGGAATTCAACCGGATATAATAATATGCCGAAGCGAAAGCCCTATAAATGACGGCATCAAAAGTAAGATCAGCCTTTTCTGCGACATAGAAAAAGAAGCAATAATAAGTGCCATTGATGCAAAGCATTTATATGAAATTCCTTTAAACCTGAAAGCAGAAAAACTGGATGAAATTGTAATATCCATGCTGGACCTGAAATGTCCGGAAGCTGATTTAAATTCATGGGAAAAAATAGTTGATACACTTCACAATTTAAAGGGCAGTGTCGTTATCGGCATAGTCGGGAAATATACAAATCTAAAGGATGCATATATAAGTATTGTTGAATCTTTAAACCATGGCGGATACTTTCATAATATAAATGTTGAAATTAAATGGATTAATTCAGAAACTCTTGATGAAGATTTTAATGGAAACGAATTGTTCAGCAATGTTCATGGAATTCTTGTTCCGGGAGGGTTTGGGATAAGAGGTATAAATGGAAAAGTTAATGCAATTAAATATGCAAGAGAAAATAAAATTCCTTTTTTTGGTATTTGTCTTGGCATGCAATGTGCAGTTATTGAATTTTCAAGAAATATAATAGGCCTGAAAGATGCAAACAGTTCTGAATTTGATTCTGAAACAAAAAATCCTGTGATAGATATAATGCCGGATCAAAAAAAAATCAATAACAAAGGCGGGACAATGAGGCTGGGTAAGTATCCGTGCAAATTAAAAGAAAACACCAGAGCCTATGATGCTTATAAAGTGGAATTCATTAGCGAAAGACACAGACATAGATTTGAATTGAATAATGATTACCGCGATATTCTCGAAAAGAATGGGATGATAATTTCAGGGGTATATCCTGATAAAGATCTGGTTGAAATTATCGAAATAAAAAATCATCCATGGTTTGTTGGTGTTCAGTTTCATCCTGAATTTAAATCCAGACCAGATAAACCCCATCCTTTATTCAGGGAATTTGTTGCGGCTTCCATAAAAAATGGGACATTGTTCTAAGATTTTTTATTGTTAAATCTTTTAAACTTATCGTCATTTACAATAAAATAATTGGCTTAATTAATGAAGAAATCTTTAAGAAAGTTAATAATTGCATTCGGGACTCTCACCATAATTATTGTGATAGTTTTTTCTCCGTTTTTGTATTATGTTTTCAATTTAAATTTTTACACAAGCCTCTATGAAAAAAATGATGTATATAAAAGTATTGACAGGCAGGATGCAATAAAATTAACCGAGGATCTTTTTAATTTTTTTAAATACAGGCAGGAATTTCAGCCGTTTATATTAAAAAACAATCTTCCTTATTTTACAAATGATGAAACAAGCCATTTGAATGATGTCAGGATTATATTTAATAAAATATTTTTAACATATTATATCTGTCTGGGTTTATCGGTAGTTTTTATAATAATTTTATTTGAAAGAAATATAAGAAGTTATTTAAAAAATATTTCTCTTTTATTAATATTGCCGTCGGCAATATTAATATTTCTGCTTATCATTCTTTACTTTTTTAGTCAAAATTTTATTTCATTATTTGATAAATTTCATTTAGTTTTTTTTCCTCAGGGAAATTTTGCTTTTCCGGAAGATTCAACTATGATTACATTGCTGCCGCTGAATTTTTTCTATGATTTTTTTATTAGGCTTGTTACTTCATCCGCTATCATCTCAATTGTTTTTATTATAGTAGGAGTTACGTTACATACGATTTCAAAAAAAATTTATAAAGACGGTAATCCAGGCGGTAATATTGGAAGAATATGATTTTGAATTAAACAAGGAAAATTTTCTTAAAAATTTCTTTGATGTTTTAAAAATAAGAAGCATATCCGGGGACGAACTTGAACTTTCGGCATATGTTAAAAATGAACTTGAAAAACTTGGCCTTAAGGTTTTGATTGATGACTGTGGTAAAAAGTTTGGCGGAAATACCGGAAATATAATAGCAAAATATATACCAAAAACTTTAAAAAACAATCCGCCTGTTTTTTTAAACGCCCATCTTGACACCGTTAAATATAATGATGAAAATTGCATCACTCCTGAAATAGTTAAAGGCAAAATCATAAACAGAAATAAAAACTGTATTCTTGGAGCTGATGATAAAGCAGCAGTCTGTGCAATTCTGGAAGCTTTGAAATTTCTAATTAAGAATAATGTACAGTCGGGAATAATTTATATAATTTTTTCTGTCGGAGAAGAGCTGGCATTATTTGGGTCAAGATATATTGATATGAGCAGTATTGATGCAGAGTACGGATTTGTATTTGATTCTGAGGGAGATATCGGTACAATAATAAACAAGGCTCCATTCCACAATAGAATAAATATCAAAGTTAAAGGGAAGGCATCTCATGCAGGGGTTTCTCCTGAAAAGGGAATAAATTCAATAAAATCTGCGGCGATGGCAATATCCAATATAAATTCAGGCAGATTAGATGAAGAAACAACATGCAATATCGGAGTTATAAAGGGAGGGGTTGAAACCAACATTGTCCCCGAAATAACAGAAGTCAAATCGGAAGTAAGAAGCATTAATGTACATAAACTGGATAAGGTTACAAATGAATTAATCTGTGAATTTAAGAAAGCTTCCGAAATTTTCCAAACAAAATTGGAGTATGAGATACTCAGAGAATATAATGGCTATGAAATTAAAGAAGATGCAATGCCTGTTAAGATAGCAGGTTATGCAATAAAAAAACTTGGAATTACTCCGTGTATAAGATCAACAGGCGGAGGCAGTGATACGAATAATTTTAATTCAAAAGGAAAACAGGCTGTCAATTTAAGTTCAGGTATTGAAAATTGTCATTCAAATGAGGAATTTATTAAAGTTGAAGAACTGGCCAAATTAATTAAATTAATAATTGAGATATGCAGATTTAATAAAGAGGAAATATGATTGAAGATCTGGAAGAAAAAACAATAAGTACAAAAAAAATTTTCGAGGGCAAGATTATAAAATTGTTTTTTGATGAGGTTATGCTGCCGAATAAGAAAATTGCTACAAGAGAAAAGGTATGGCACCCGGGTGCTGTTGCCGTTGTCCCGGTTGCAGCAGGTAATGAAATAATATTAATAAAGCAATTCAGATATCCTGTTGAAGACGTATTGATTGAGATACCTGCAGGAAAATTGGATGAAAATGAAGTTCCACTTGATTGCGCAAGAAGAGAATTGCATGAAGAAGTAGGAGCTGTCGGCGGCAATCTGATTCATATGACCTCATTTCATACGACGCCGGGTTTTTCAAATGAATTTCTGCATTTATATCTGGCTTTAAATTTTGAAAGAAAAGAAAATAATCCTGATGAAGATGAATTTCTGCAAATAATAAAAATTCCGTTAAAAAATAGTCTTGAATGGGTTTTTGAAGGAAAAATAAAGGATGCAAAAAGTATAATAGGCATATTAATGGCAAACGAATACCTAAAAAATAACCGGATGATTTAAATATAAGATTTGAACAATAATATTCTTAATAAAAATAACAAAAAAAATAACAGGGACAGCCAGCCAGACGTGTTGGATTCAATAGCAGCAAGTTTTATAGATTTTTTAAGATTTGAAAGGCATCTTTCAACCAACACGATTAGTTCCTATGGCAGGGATTTATTAATTTTTAAAAAATATCTTATTCAAGACAGCAAAGAAGATTTCATGAATTTAAATCATGAGAATATACTGCTGTTTCTGGAAAAATTATATGAAAAAGGTTACTGTGAATCATCAGTTTCCAGAATATTGTCGACATTAAGGACTTTCTATAAATTCCTGTTGATAAAGGGAGACGTTAAAAAAAATCCTTTTATTGAAATTGAAAATCCCAAAAGACCAAAAAAGATCATTGAAACATTAGATGAAAATGATGTAAAAAATTTCCTGGACAGGATACCTCATTCATTAAAGCTAGAAGTAAGAGATAAGGCAATGTTGGAACTGATTTATTCATCGGGGATGAGAGTAAGTGAACTTGTAAATTTAAAGTTAAACGACATAGATTACGAGGAAAACCTGATCAGGTGCATAGGTAAGGGAAATAAGGAAAGAATAATCCCGGTCGGAAAAACGGCAATTCATTATCTTGATATCTATATAAAAACAGCAAGATTCAACTTACAAAATAAGAACAATTTAAGATCATCCGAAATTGTTTTTCTTAATAAAAACGGCTCAAGGATTTCAAGACAGGGTTTCTGGAAAGTATTAAAAAAATATGAAAAGCTGCTTAATTTCGACAAAAACATTTATCCTCACCTGTTCAGACACAGCTATGCAACCCATATGCTGGAAAGGGGAGCAGATTTAAGAGTCGTGCAGGAACTTCTGGGACACAGCAGCATATCGACAACGGAAATATATACAAATATAAATAAAAAATTTATAAAGAATTCCTATTTTAAACACCACCCGAGGAGCAATAAATCCGAAAGTCAAGACAAGGATAATTCTTAAAATAAAAAGAAATGTCTGAAATGATGTATTTAAATTTTTTAAAAAGCCTAAAAATGAGTCATTTCAGCCATTAATGTAATTTTAATTTTGATTAAAAATTTGTATAATCTTCAGAATTAAGGTAATGTTTAAATCTTTAAAATTATTTTTTGTATTATTAATTTTTATATGATAATTAAGGTAATATGACTGGAAATATTTTTTCTGAATTCGGAGATTTCATACTGCAGCTTCTTGTGGCTGTGCCCGGCATTTATCTTGCGGTAGTGCTGCACGAAGTTATGCATGGATACGTAGCTATGAAAAATGGAGATTATACTGCTAAAAGTCTTGGAAGACTGACTTTAAATCCCGTAAAGCACATTGATATTTTTGGAAGCATTCTTATGCCGATACTTCTTCTGCTTTTAAGATCCAATATAATTTTTGCTTATGCCAAACCTGTTCCTATAAATCCTACTTATTTCAGAAATTTCAGAAAAGGATTGCGAAATACTTCTCTTGCCGGACCGGGAACAAATCTGGTTCTGGCATTTGTTATGGGTTCATTGTATGGATTGCTGATTTTCACTGTTTCGGTGATATCGAAGATACCGGCAGGCGATTTATTAAATGAAGGTTTGGGATATGCACTACTTAGAACTTCACAGGCATCCGTATTCGGAGTAATAAGCGCGATCTTTGTTTACGCAATAAGGATTAATATATTTCTGGCAATTTTTAATTTTATACCTATACCTCCTCTGGACGGGTCAAAAATAGTTGCGTCATTTCTGCCTGAAGAAGCAATGCTTAGATATTTAAGCATTGGAAGAATAGGATTTTTTATTATTTTTGCACTTATGTTTTTGGGTGGAAATATATTCTGGTCCTTTCTTGATCCTGCTATAAATTTCCTGTTTTTAAATTTAGGATTCTGGTGGAGATTTTTACTTTAACTTCGTTTTTCATAATTATTGCTATAAGGGAGAACTTTGATGACTAACAAACAAATCATGCTTACAGGCTTCAGACCTACGGGAAGGCTTCATCTTGGTCATCTGCATGGTAATATAGTAAACATGATAAAATATCATGAGCAATATGATTATTATTTTTTTCTTGTTGACTGGCATGCTCTTTTCACTGAGTATCAAAATCCTCAAAATATAAAAAATAACTTAATAGAATGTGCCATAGATTTAATTGCTCTGGGAGTTAATCCCGAAATAACTCATCTTTACAGACAATCAGATATAATCGAGATACCTGAACTTACGCTGTATTTTTCAATGGTAACTCCGCTTTCATGGTTGGAGAGATGCCCTACTTATAAAGAACAGGTAAAAGAATTAAATGCAAAGGATTTATCAACCCTTGGATTTTTAAGTTATCCTGTTTTAATGGCAGCAGACATACTTATAATTAATGCAGATATCGTTCCTGTTGGTGAGGATCAGCTTCCTCATCTTGAACTGACAAGAGAAATAGCAAGAAGGTTCAACAGCTTGTATGGCGAGTATTTTAAGGAGCCCAAGGAACTTTTGTCAAAAGCTACCCGTGTTATCGGAACTGACGGGAGAAAGATGTCAAAAAGTTATAATAATGCTATTTTTTTATCTGATGATTTTGAAACAATAAAGGCAAAAATAAGACAAATGATTACGGATCCCGAAAGAATACATCCGACGGATCCCGGGCATCCTGATATCTGTAATGTTTTTTCTTTTTACAAGCTCTACCGGAATGAAAATATCACTGGTATCGAAAACCGGTGCAGAAATGGGGAAATAGGCTGTATAAAATGCAAAGACGAAATATCAAAAATTATATATGATTCCTTAAAAGATTTTCAGGAAAAAAGGAAAAATCTTGAAAAAGATATGAGCTATGTTTATAAAGTCCTTGAAAAAGGAAGGGATCATGTTCGTACAGTTTCCTTAAAAACAATTAAGGAAGTAAGGGAAAAGATAGGAATTGACTAGTGTTTACCAGATAGGCTGGAACTCGAGTTTCAGCATCGAATTAGATAATTTTACAGGCCCGATAAGCGTACTGGCAGAATTAATCCAGAAAAAAAAAGTAAGCATCTATGAAATCAGTTTAAACTTAATAATTAAGGATTTTATAAAATTTATAAAAAAAAACAAAGAAGTAATTTTAGAAGAGTTATCAGGTTTTCTTTATGTTGCCACACTGCTAGTTGAGATTAAGGCAAAATCTTTAATACCTTCCAAAAATGATCCTGATGACAATTCTGAGGAAAATATTGATCTGGAAATATTAAAGGCAAGGGAGCAGGAGTATACAGCTTTTAGAGAAATTTCTGATTATTTTTCGGAATTAATTGAAAAAGAAAGCATTTACTACACAAGAGAAGCACCACTGGAGGAGCAGTTTTTCGGATTTTTCCCTGAAATATTTAAGAATATTAAAATTACCGATTTATGTAATCTGGCATCCGGGCTTTTGATTTCAAAAGAAGAAAAGATGAGTATTACATCCTTTTATAAAGAAAAAATCGCAAAAACAATTTTCCAGGAAATCGACAGGATTAAAGATATATTAAATAAAAAGCAAAACATTACATTTAAAGAATTAACCGGAAGTTACAGTGATTTAATAGATATCGTAATATGTTTTTTATCGATACTTGAATTATACAAAAACGAAATTATTGAAATAGAACAATTCGAGCTTTTCGGAGAAATACTTATAAAAAAATATTCGTCTTAAATAAAGAATGACGGAAGAAAAGGACATAAACATACAACCAAACTCAGATACTGCATTTGATCTATATGACGATCTGTTAAAAGGCAAACCCCCGCTTAAAACCTGCGTTGAGGGAATTTTATTTATTGCAGAATCACCCGTAAGTCCAAAAGAAATTGCCGGAGTTTTAAATGCCGATCCTGAATTAATAACAGAGATAATAAAGGAACTGGAAAAAGAATATTTTGAAACCGGAAAAGGGTTTATAATAAGGAAAATAGGAGAGGGATACAGGTTATATTCCAATCCTGCTTTAAATGAAGTCTTAAAAGAGTTCGTAAATACCAATATTAAATTTCATATCACCCAGGCGGCACTTGAAACACTTGCGATAATAGCTTATAAACAACCCGTAACAAGATCCCAAATTGCTGAAATAAGGGGAGTAAAAACTGACAGCGTAGTAATAAGTCTTGTAAATAAGGGGCTCGTAAAGGAATCGGGTAGATTAAAAGAACCTGGCAATCCTATTATATACAGGACAACCGGCAAATTTCTTGAAGTTCTTGGTATCGGCAGCATTGATAATCTGCCGCCTTTGAAATTAAACGAGTGAAATTAATAACGTATTAATAAATCATATAATTAATATATTTATTGATTATATTAAAACAGTATTCTGATATGGATAAAATAAGGATTGCAAGATTTTTGGCAGAATGCGGCATAAATTCAAGAAGGAAATGTGAAACTCTGGTTCTGGAAGAGCATGTAAAAGTTAACGGAGCTACTGTAAACCAATTGTATTTTAAAGTTGATCCTGAAAATGATGTTATCGAATATGATGGAAAACAGCTGGATATCGAAAAAAAAATAATAATTGCGTTAAATAAACCGGCAGGATATTTATGTACGGTGAAAGATAGTTTCAACAGACAGACAGTCTTAGAACTTTTAAAAGATTTTAAGGAAAGCAGCAGGATATATCCTGTCGGAAGGCTGGATTACAATTCCAGAGGGCTGCTTATAATGACAAATGACGGTGACTTTGCATATAAAATTTTACATCCGAAATTTAACATTCCTAAAACCTATGAAATTATTTTAAATTTAAAATTGGCAAATAGCGATATTGAAAAAGTTAAAAAAGGTATAATTATCGATGGAGTCAGATTCGATGTCCGGAATATTCGGTTATCCGGGGATTTAAATGGCAATAAGGCAACAATTATCATTCATGAAGGAAGAAAAAGAATTATAAGGCGTGTTTTTAAAAGTCTCGGATATGAAGTTTTAGATTTAAAAAGAATAAGGATAGGCAATTACGACATTGGAGATATCAAGGAAGGAATGTTTAAAGTATTAAATCAAGCAGATATTGATAAAATATTGATGATTGAGAATATCTAAGTCCTTATTATCTAGGGAATCATATGAATTTTATACTTTATTTTTTTTATTATTTTATATAGTGTTTATTGTAATTTAAATATTTTTTATTTTAAGTACTGATTCTAAAAAGAAAATGTATCGGAAATTGAGATAGTATGAAAAATATAAAGAATGTAACAATTATAGGTCTGGGATTAATAGGTGGGTCTCTGGCACTTTCATTAAAAAAACTAAGTAACGATTTTATAATAACAGGATATGATAGCGTATCGGAATCAATGGATATTGCCATTTACAGGAAAATCATTGATAAAGCAGCAGCAGATTATAAGGATGCGGTAAAAAAGGCTGACCTGGTAATTATAGCAACTCCCGTGAGGTTTATAGTAGAAGTAGCAAACAATATTAAGGGCAACCTTAAAAGCGGGACCATAATAACAGATGTGGGAAGCGCCAAAGAAAATATTGTGGAAAGCATGAACAGGATACTGCCTAAAGATGTAATCTTTATAGGAGGACATCCGATGGCAGGTTCTGAGAATGACGGGGTATTAAGTGCACGCAATGATCTGTTTACAAATATATTTTATATTTTAACTCCAACAGATAATATAAGAGCCGAAGCGTTGGTAGCCCTTCATACATTATTTACAAAAATTGGGGCAAAAGTAATTACTATTTCGCCTAAGGAACATGATAAGGTGGTTGCCCTCATAAGTCATCTCCCTCATATTCTTTCGACAAATCTGGTTGCTTTAGTTGACGATAGGCAAAAAGAATTGAAGAATTTATTTAAGTTGTGTGCCGGTGGTTTCAGGGATATGACAAGGATTGCTGCTTCAAATCCTAAAATGTGGATAGACATAAGCTTTGAAAACAAAAAAGAAATTATAAATGCCTTAAATGAATATATTTTTTATTTAAACAGATTTAAAGAAAATCTGGTAAATGGGAATGAAGAATATATAAAAAATCATTATCTGCAGGCAAAAGAAGCAAGACTTAACCTGCCCAAGTTTATCGATAAGGATATATCCAAGCTGTATGAATTAAAAATAGGAATTCATGATAAGCCAGGTGTTTTAAGTGAGATCACTCTGGCAATAAGCTCCTCAGGTGTAAATATTGAGGACATATCTATTTTCCACTCAACCGAAGTACTTGGCGGAGGCATATTGAAAATTCTGGTTCATGGCGAAAATGCAGGTACAATTTCCAGGAATGCTCTGGAAAACCTGGGATATGAGGTTATTGTTAAGAAAGTAATCGGAGAAGAGGACTAAAAATGTTTGAAATTTGCGGCCCATATACTATTAACGGTTCCGTAGAGGTTCCCGGAGATAAATCAATCTCACATAGGAGCATAATTCTTTCATCAATTACGAAAGAGAAAGTTCAAATTGATAATTTTTTATTTTCCCAGGATTGTTTGAATACACTTAAAATATTAAAAAAAATAGGTGTTAAATATATTATAAACAAGGACAGCATCTTGATCGAGGGGCATGGGGTATCCGGTTTTATCGAACCTGATGATATTTTATACGCCGGAAATTCAGGCACTTCCATCAGATTGTTAAGCGGGCTTCTTTGCGGATGTAATTTTATGTCAATAATCAGCGGCGACGAATCGGTAAATAACAGACCCATGGATAGAATAATCAGACCTCTTACTGCAATGGGTGCAAGAATTTATGGCAGAGATGGAAACAAAAAAGCGCCTCTGGTTATTTTTGGCGGAAACAAATTGAAGGGAATAAAACACGAGATTAATGTTTCAAGCGCACAAGTAAAATCATGTCTTTCAATTGCGGCATTATTTGCCGAAGGCCCGACTGAGATAATACAACCGGAAATTTCAAGGGATCATACCGAAAGAATGCTTGAATATTTTGGTTCAGAAATTATATTTGACGGAAAATATACAAAAATTATTCCAGGAAAAGATTTGAAGGGAAAAGATATATTTGTTCCCGGGGATTTTTCTTCGGCTGCCTTTTTTATTATAGCCGGTTTGATTCTTAAAAATTCAAAAATAATTATTAAAAATGTAGGTATAAATCCTACAAGATCTTATCTGCTGAACATTTTAAAAGAAATGGATGCAAATATTGAAATAAAAAATGAAAGAACAAAAAATAATGAAAAAATTGCAGACATAACGGCATCTTCGAGTAATTTAAAATCAATAAATATTAAAGAAGGCGTTATCCCGAATATAATAGACGAGATCCCTATTTTAAGTGTTGCGGCAGCTTTTGCGGAAGGCATAACCATAATCAGGGGAGCAAAGGAATTAAGACTGAAAGAAAGTGACAGAATAAAAACCATCTTCAATGAATTCAAAAAAGCAGGTATAAAAGTACATGAATACCCTGATGGTCTTGAAATTTATGGAAATCCAAATACTAAAATCAAATCCGCAAATTTAAAAAGCTATGGAGACCATAGAATTGCAATGTCCCTTGCCGTGATGGCTTTAAAAGGAAATTGCAAAGTCAGAATCAACAACACGAAATGTATCAATACCTCATTTCCCGAATTTGAAAGCAAATTGTTTAATTTGGTATCGAGATGATTTTTTATATTTTTTTACAAGGGCTTGTTGATTATGAAATATATTTCGTATTTATGAATAAACTTTAAGCCTATAATTATAGTTTTAAATTTTTAACTTAGAAACATGAAAAATAACAATATAAAAAATAAAGTAGTAACAAAATGAAAAATAAAATAATAACAATTGACGGACCTGCCGGAAGCGGTAAAAGTACGATTGCAAAGTTGCTTGCAAAAAAATTGGGACTTATATATATAGATACAGGGTCTATGTACAGGACATTGACATTGCTTGCACTTGAAAACAATATAGATTTAAATGATGAAGAATCGATATTGAGAATCGCAAAAAAATCGGATTTAAAATTTGATAATAACGTCGCCGATGAAAGCAGATACACAAAAGTTTTATTAAATGGCAGGGACATATCTCTTGACATAAGAAGCAAAAAAGTCGGAGAAGCTGTTTCCATAGTATCAAAACTATCCGGAGTAAGAAAATATCTGGTAGAACTACAAAAAAAAATGGCATCAAATAATCCGTCTGTTCTTGAGGGGAGAGATACCGGCAGCGTAGTTTGTCCTGATGCAATATGCAAAATATATTTAACGGCAAATATAGAAGAAAGAGTAAAAAGAAGGGAAAAGCAGCTTTGTGAGAACAATCAATCTTCATTAAAGGAACAGATAAAATGCGAAATAGAAAACCGGGATAAAATTGACAGCAGCAGAAATGACAGTCCTTTAATTATACCGGATGGCTCAACGGTAATAGATACAACCCGTATGACGATTGAAGAAGAGTTTAATTTAATTAAAAATATATACCATGAAAAAATAAAAGAAACTTAAATAATTATTAGTTTTATTATGTTTACACTACACAGATCAAAAGGATATTTAATATTTTACAGATGTCTTCAGCGTTTTGCCATACCGTTTTTGAGATTAATTTACAGAGTGGAAGTAATTAACGGCAAGAGCCCCTATTTGAATATGAACGGGGGCTTAATACTGTGTTCAAACCACACAAGTTCGCTTGATCCTATAGTGATATGCGCATATTTTCCAAGGCCCATTTATTTTATATCAAAGATTGAATTATTCAGAAATAGATTCTTAAGATCGTTTTTCGGATTTTTTAATTCATTTCCCATAGACAGAACGGGTTTCGGAAGAAATCCTATAAATAATGCTGTAAAAGTTCTAAAATCAGGAAATGTTTTCGGTATTTTCCCGGAAGGTACACGCTCAGACAGCGGTGAACTGGGTGAGATCAGGAAAGGTATTGGTTTAATTGCATATCTGAGTCATGCATCAATACTGCCCATAGCTATTTATAATTCAAAAAAAGTTTCACGTGAAAAAAATAGGAAAAATTTGTTTTTGAAAATTAAAATTATTTTTGGGGAGCTTATCGATACCGATGAGATAATTTCCAATTATTCAAAAAAAGAAGCAGTGGAAAAAATTTCCGATACCGTTATGGATAATATAAAAGAACTTTATTCCAAACTTAAATAAAAAACCATTTTAATTAATTAATGTTTCAAATGGCCCTTAAGTTTATTACGGATAGCAACAAGTCATGTATAATAAATTTAGCGTTTCTTTAAGATATTTATTTTTATAAAATTTTGATAAATAAAATACGAATTAAGGTTTGATGAAATGGATATAATAACAAGCAGATATGCCGGTTATTGCACTGGCGTAACAAGGGCAATAAAAACCTTAGATACCGTAATAAAAGAAAATAGAGCGGGAAATAATATTTATACTATGGGTCCCCTAATTCACAATCCAAAAGTTATTGAAAGTTATAAAAGAAAGGGGGCTTACCCTCTTAATGACATTAATTTGTTAAAACCTGGAGATAGTATAGTAATAAGGTCTCACGGTGTTACACCGCAAGTTATGGATTTTCTTAAAGAGAAAAAAGTAAAAACATTTGATGCAACATGTCCCTTTGTATTAAAAGTCCATAAACTTGCAAAAGATTTAAGCAGCAAAGGATATTATATTGTATTGATAGGGGATAAGAATCATCCTGAAGTAATAGGAATAAAAGGCAATATAAACAATGAAAATTATGTGATTGTTGATTCTGTTGAAGAATCAGCAAAAATAAGTCCGCAAAAAAAGATTGCGCTATTATCACAAACAACTCGGACAGAGGAAAATTTTAAGCTTATTTCAAAGGAGATTGCAGGCAAAATAAAAGATGAAGTTTTAATAATAAACACTACCTGCAAAACTGCCGAATTAAGACAAAATGAAGTTGCTGAACTTGCCGGAAAAGTTGATATTATGATTATAGTGGGAGGAAAAAACAGCGCAAACACAACTCATCTGGCGGAAATTTCCAAGAATATACAAGCTCGTACTTATCACATAGAGAGTGCGGATGATTTAGAAAGAGAATGGTTTAAAAATTTGAAACTGGCAGGAATAAGCGGAGGTTCCTCAACTCCTCATGAAGATATTAATGAAATCAGAGAAATTATCGAGTCATTCTAATATACTGTCTTTATTGTGATTCCAATGATTTACTTAGGATGTTCCTACTAAGATCGGTGAACCGTTCAATCGGATATAATGTATAAAATTTTTTAATTGATTTTAATAGATATAAGCAAATAACCTATGATTGAAAAAATTAAAAAATGTAAAAACAAGTGTATTTTTTGTTTTATAGATCAGCTTCCCGAAAACTTAAGATCTTCATTATATATAAAAGATGATGATTTTCTGGAGTCATTTAAGCATGGTAATTTTATAACTCTGACAAATTTAAATAAAAAAGATATCGATAATATAATAAAATACAGCCTCTCGCCATTGTATGTTTCATTTCACAGTGCAGACGAGAAAATAAGAAAATACATTTTCGGCACGGAGAAACAAAGTAAATCAATTGAGCTTTTAAAAATTCTTGACTCGGAAAACATAAAAACAAATATACAGATTGTGCTTTGTCCCGGAATAAATGATAATGGCGATCTTATAAATACCCTGGATTTTTTAGATATCAATCTTAAAAATATTTTTTCGACAGGTATTGTTCCGGTAGGTATTACTAAGTTTAATAAGAATCCGGATATTATTTCTTTTAATGAAGAAAATTCCATGAAGCTTATTGAATCTATTGACAAATATAAAGAAAAGAAGCGTAAAAATAATATTTTTTTATCTGACGAATTTTATATAATGGCAAAAATTAATTTTCCTGAATATGAATTTTATGGAAGTTTTCCCCAGATAGAAAACGGAGTGGGGCTTTGCAGAAACTTCATTCATGACATTAATACTTTTTTTATGAATGCCAATAAAAAGAAGAAAAATATTTTCGAAGAAAATAAATTAACATACTCTGATGAGCCCCTGAAAAATATTTATGATTATGAAAACAACAATAAAAATATGAAAAAAAATATCCTTATATTAACTTCCGAGTATTTTTATGAAACAATGAGCGGTTGTGCAGGTGCTATTAAAGCATTCATCAACGAAAATAACTTAGATTTAAACTTAAACATTAAGGTTGAAGATGTTAAAAATAAATTTTTAGGAGGAAATGTAAAAGTTGCAGGACTTTTAACCTACTATGATTTTATAAACACCTTCAATAATAATACCGTTTTTAAGCAAAAAGAAATCAATACTTATGATAAAATATTAATTTCAAATAACATATTTAACAATGAAGGATTAACTCTGGATAATAAAACGGAAAAAGATTTTAAAGATATATGTGCAAATATAAAATTTGTTAATCCTGATGGAAAATCACTTTTAAAGGAGATATTTAATATATGAAAGACGGTTTGACTGTTGTTTCGGTAATAGGAAAACCAAATATAGGTAAATCAACGCTTATAAACAGAATATGTATAAGCAGGGATGCCATTGTTCATGAAGAACCTATGATTACAAGAGACAGAAAGTATTATAAAGCAGACTGGAACGGCCGGAATTTTTACATCCTGGATACGGGAGGGATTGATTTTAAACCTGGCGACAAGTTATCCATGCAGATACTTTTACAGTCTAAAAAAGCCATAGATGAGTCGGATTTGATTGTTTTTCTTATTAATTTAAGAGAATCTTTATCAAGTGGGGATGAAGATGTTGCGGCGCTTATCAGAAAAACAGATAAGAAAATAATTTTTGCAGGCAATAAGTGGGACTCTGATAGAGGAGATTATTTTATTGAAGATTATCTTAAGCTCGGTTTCGGATATCCGATAAAAATTTCTGCTATGCATGGGATTGGAATAGGCGATTTACTTGATGAAATAGTTCAAAATATGAACTTTAATAATAGTATAACAGAAGCTGAAGAAGAAAATATTCCAAGCATTTCAATTTTAGGGAAACCTAATGTCGGCAAGTCAACTTTGTTCAATACTCTCATTAACGAAGAAAGAGTAATTGTAAATGACATGGAAGGGACAACAAGAGATACCATAGACAGTATCCTGGAATTCAATAATAATAAGTACAGATTCATAGATACCTCGGGTTTAAAAAAAGACAAGATTGTAGAAGAAGATTTAGAATACTACAGTAAATTGAGAACAATCAAGGCAATCGAAAAATCCGATATCGGTTTGGTTCTGATAGACAGCACTAAGGAACTTTCAAGACAGGATATTAATATTGTAGACACCTGCCTGAAGAGCGGCACCAGTGTCATAGTTATTTTCAGCAAAACAGATAAGGCAACGGCTGAAGAAATTGATAATAATCTTAAACAGTTTGAAAAAAAACTCCGCTTTGCAAATTATATTCCATTTTTAAAGGTAAGTGCTTTTACCAGAGAAGGAATTGCAGATGTTTTTAAATATATTGACCTGGTGTTATCCGAAAGGTCAAAATCTGTAAATGAGAATAATTTAATGGTGGTGTTTAAGGAAAAAGAGGAAAAAAGTTTTATATATAAAGACAGCAAAAAATATAAATTAAAATTCATTAAACAAATAGGGTCTAATCCGCCTTATTTTATAGTATTTTCGAATATGGATATTTCTAAAAATACAAACATTAAAAATTTTATTGAAAAAACAATAAGGGAAAATTTTAGTTTCAAAGGAACTCCTATCAATTTTAAATTTAAATATTAAATAAAATTAAAGTAATCAAAATATTAAATGACAGGTGAAACAATAAGGATTTTAATAATTGGCGCAGGCAGCTGGGGCACAACATTGGCTTTAATGCTTGCTCAAAAAGGTTATGATATCAAAATCTGGTCAAAAGAAGATGAAGTCATAAAAGATATAAATGACAATAAGAAAAATTCCAGATATACAGGAAATATATTTCTTCCAGGCAACATTCATGCCTTTGGAGACTCCGATAAGAATCATATTATAGATAAAAATCTGAGTTTTGACATCATCATTTTTGTTGTACCTTCCGAATATTTAAGAAGTGTATCAACCGGTTTCAGAGAATTATTAAATAAATTGTCCAAAAATATTAAAGCAGTTGTTAATGCAGCCAAAGGTATTGAACCTAAAACTAATTTAAGAATGTCACAGGTTTTATCCGAAATATTACCGGAAAAATTAAATTCTAAAATTTCAACATTATCCGGTCCTAATATCTCCTCTGAAATAATAAAAAAATTACCCAGTGTTTCAACCATAGCGTCTTATAATAATAAGGTTGTAAAATATCTGCAGCCAATTTTATCTACGGAATATTTTAGAGTATATACCAATGATGATCTGGCAGGAGTTGAAATCTGCGGAGCTGTAAAAAATATAATTGCCATTGCTTCAGGAATTTCAGATGGCCTTGGTTTTGGTTCAAATACAAAAGCATCGCTTATAACAAGAGGATTATATGAACTTACAAAATTTGGAATGAAATTTGGGGCAAAAACAGCTACATTTTCAGGGGCTGCAGGTATGGGTGATTTGGTTGCTACATGTATTAGTCCGAACAGTAGGAACAGGACAGTCGGAGAAAGAATTGCAAAAGGTGAGAAGTTGAAAGATATAGTAGGAAATATGTACACCATTGCAGAAGGTGTTACAACCACAAAAGCTGTTTACGATATGTCTGTAAAATTAAATATGGAACTTCCTATTACAAGATGTGTTTATGAAGTATTGTATAAAAATGCTGATCCTTTAAATTCAGTAAAAATATTAATGACGCGAAAATACAAATCAGAATATTGATTTGTATTAAATTCAAAGCTTTTTATTTTTCATCTAAGGGGCTTTACTAATCATTTTTATTAATTTAAAATTAGCTTAAAATTTCGGGGCGTGGCGCAGTTTGGTTTAGCGCACCAGTATGGGGTACTGGGGGTCGGAGGTTCGAATCCTCTCGCCCCGACCAACACTCTGAAGTAAGAAGGTTGCTTGGAGTAAGAGTTTAAAGATGCCAGTGGCATGTTTAAACAAAGGATTCGAAAGGACGGACTGAATGAAATGAAGGAGTCCGCGGCTCTGCAGCGAACGGAGTGAGACGAAAGACCGAATCCTCTCGCCCCGACTTGAATAAATAATTTACTTCAGTTATACCGTCTTTGTTATATACCATTAAAAAATTTAATATTTATAATAATTATAAAAAACACTTTTGATTTATCGTTTAAATAATATGGAAAAGAAAATAAAATTTGGTACAGATGGATGGAGAGATATTATAGCCGATTCATTTACTTATGAAAACGTAAGACTTATAACCTTTGCAATAGGAAAATATCTGATCGATAATGGTTTTAAAGAAAAAGGAATATTTATCGGATATGATAATCGTTTTTCATCAGAAGATTTTGCGCTGCAGGCAGGATATGCTCTTTCAAGTATGGGAATAAAAATCTTTATATCAAAGGAATCCGTACCTACCCCGGTCAGTGCATTTATGGTTCTTGATTTAAGGCTTGATGGATCAATTATGATTACCGCCAGTCATAACCCTCCAAAGTACAATGGTATTAAATTTATTCCTCATTATGGCGGACCTGCCGGTGATTCAGTCACAAGAGAAATAGAAAAAAATCTTTCCTTTTATATGAATAACGGAAAGGAGATACCGTCTTTAATAAATTATAATGATTTTTTAAGTAATATAGTTTATGTATCGGACTTTTCTGTTTATAAAGAAAAATTATTTAAAATAATAGATACGGAATTGATAAAAAAATCGGATTTAAAAATCATTGTCGATACAATGTTCGGAGCAGGCAGTAAAATTCTGCCTGAAATTCTCAAAGATGATTTAAACCTTAACATAAAAGTATTAAATAATTACAGAGACGCTTTTTTTGGAGGCAGGCTGCCGGATCCATCTGAAAACAATCTTAAGGCAATGAAAAAAGATTTACTGGAAAATTCTTTTGATATCGGAATAGCAGTTGACGGAGATGCAGACAGATTTGGTATTATCGATAGGGATGGTATTTATATAAGCCCCAATAATGTGATTGCAATGATATTATACTACCTAACATCTTCAAAAAATTTAAAAGGCGGTGCATATAAAGTGGTAAGAACTGTCGCAACCACTCATCTTATAGATGAAATTTGCAGTAAATATAAAATAAATTTAATAGAAACACCAGTTGGATTTAAACATATCGGAAGAGAAATGTTAAACGGAGACGTTATTATAGGCGGAGAAGAAAGCGGCGGCTTAAGCATACTAGGACATATTCCTGAAAAAGACGGTATTCTTGCAGATATGCTGCTTCTGGAAATTCAAAGCTATCTTAATATAAATAATAACGGAAAATCCCTTTCCGAATATCTTGATGACATTTATAAAGAATTCGGAAGATTTTTCAATGAAAGAATCGATATGGAAGTTCCCGTCAAAAAAATGAGCTTTATCGTTGAATATTTTAAGAACCTTAAAGATTCAACCATTAATAATATAAAAATAAATGAAATTTTAACTAAAGATGGTGTAAAATTATTACTGGAGAATAAAAGCTGGCTCCTGATAAGAGCATCAGGAACAGAACCTTTGATAAGATGCTATGTTGAAGCACGGGAAAAAGAGTTTTTTAATGATTTAAAAAATTTTATAGTCAGTAAAATAAATGATTTAAAAAAAATAATTTAAGTTTTGAAAAATAAAGAAATGAATGAAATTAAGGATAAAAATAATAATTTTAAATCAAAAAATACTGAATCAATCATAGAACAAAGAATTGAAATAAAAGAGGAAATTCCACTGGAAATTCTTGAAAGCTTGAAGGAAATTCCAAAGGAAACAGGAGGTTTGATTGTATTAAAAGGCCCTAACGTAGGAGAAAAATTTTTAATAAACAAAGAAAGTTTTAAAATAGGCAGGGAAACTGATTCTGATATATTTTTAGATGATATAACCGTTTCAAGAAAGCATGCTCAAATTGATAAAACAGATATTATATACAAAATAGTTGATCTCGGAAGTTTAAATGGAATTTATGTAAACGGAAAACAGGTTGAAAATAAAATACTGGAAAATGGTGATAAAATTCAGATAGGCAAATATGTATTTTATTATTTTTATTTCGAATAAGCAGAAAAACCATTATTTAAATGAAAACTAAAAAAAATTATTTAACTATCAGCGAACTTGTTGAAAAATTCAAAAAATTTTACCCGGATATATCTGCAAGCAAAATAAGATTTCTGGAATCAAGGGGATTGATAGAGCCAAAAAGAACTGCCAGCAGATATAGAATTTTTGCTAAGGAAGATATTCTGAAAATTAATTTTATTTTAAAAATGCAGAAGGATTATTATCTTCCCCTCGAAGCTATAAAGGAAAAAATTAACTCCATAGATTTTAAATTAAGTACGGAAGATAAAGATATTATCAAACAACTTAAGCTTGACATATATGATTCGGGTATTAATTACAAAAGTGAATATATATCGGTTTATGAACTTATGCAGAAGCATAAACTGGACCAGAATTTTATAAACGAACTTGTAGAAAACAACATCGTTTGTTTTGAAGAAATCGACGGACAGCATTTTTTAAGAAGCAGCGATATGGAAATCATAAAAATAGTAATCGAATTTGCTAAATTCGGAGTTCATTCAAAGCATTTGAAGTTTTTTGAGAATTTTTCCGCAAGGGAATCCTCGTTCATACAGCAAATTATTTTTCCGATATTGATGTCCGGAAATAGTGACTCATTTAAAAAAGCAAGTGAAATTATATCAGAATTAGAAGAACTTATTTCCAAATTCAGATCGCTTATGGTGAAAAGAGAAGACAGACTTTTTCTGGAAAAATATAAATGACACTTTTAAACCGCTATAAAATACAGAATAAATCTTTTATTAAAGCAATACTTAAAAAAATCAATTTTTTCGTTGTTTTTTTGTTATTATTTTCCCTCATACTTTATTTTTGGTTTCCTGCTGCAAATATATATGCGGAAACGAATTACAGAATAGTCCCGTCAAACCAGATAGACACAGTTGCAACATCGGCAATTATTCAGGATTATAATAGCGGAAAGATTTTCTGGGAAAAAAATCCCGACAAATTGATGTATCCGGCCAGTACAACAAAAATAATAACGGCAATTATAGCAATTGAGAATATTAAAGATTTAAATCAAAAAGTAAAAATTTCAAAAAATGCTTCAGGATCAAATAATTCACGCATATCATTTAAAAAGGGTGATGAGATTACATTAATGGATTTGCTTAAGGCTGCGCTTATTGAATCAACCAATAATGCCGCTGTCGCGCTTGCAGAATATGTTTCCGGTGATGTTGAAGATTTTGTTGGTTTAATGAACAGGAAAGCAAAAGAAATAGGAGCGTTAAACACAAAATTTGAAAACGCAAACGGACTTGACAGTAATTTCCCGTCGCATAAAACAACAGCAAGAGATCTTTTAAAAATAACTTCTTATTGCTTAAAAAATGATGTATTCAGGGAAATTGTTTCATTGAAAAAAACAAATATACATATAAACAATAAAGAGATTGAGTTAAATAATACCAATACTTTACTTGATTATGATTATATAAAGGGAGTTAAAACCGGTTATACGGACAATGCGGGGTATTGTTTGATTACATATTCAAATAAAAACGGCACCGAATTAATTTCGGTTGTATTAAACAGTTCATCTTATGGCAGAAATTATGACTCCCTAAGGCTCATAAACTGGGTTTATGATAATTTTATTAATAAAAAAATAATTGACTCGAAATATCCTGTCGCAAGAGCTGCCGCAAAGAATAATTATTCATCAGCATATTTTGATTTATATCCTGAAAAGGACTTTAACTTATTAATTAACAACTCAGAAGATAAAATTTTTTATAATTATATTATTCAGGATAACATTTCGTTCCCGATAGAAACCGGAATCAGTTACGGAAAGATGGTGATTTATGTTAACGAAGATAAAGTTGAGGAAATCAATCTAATTTCAAAAGACAGCATCAAATCTCCTGTAATGATACAGGAAATCTCAAAAACAAATGAGCTAAATCAGCTTAGAGTTCCTTTAATTTTAATCATATCATTTTATTTTTTAATTTTTACAATTATAATAGTTAAAAATTTTGTTAAACCAAAGTTAAATTATTAAAATAAGTATGCGGAAGGATTGTTAAATTGAGTTTAAAAAAAGCTGCTGCTATAAAAATAATAGTTATTTCTTTTCTTATAATTTCAATAACTATGTCTTTTGCTTTATCTGGCTGTAAAAAAGGAACAGGTACCACTACGGAAAGCAAAATAGACGTCGAACAATCAAGTACTTCCGGTGCTGAAGGCTCACAAGCAACTGGAACTACAAAAAAAACAATATCTGAACTGCAAATAACAGGTAATATTAATATTTTAAGCGGATTTGAAATTTCTGATGATGTTTCAAATTTAAGGCCATTTGCTATAATGATAAATAATGCTCCGGAAGCAAGACCTCAATCCGGATTAAATAAAGCCGATGTAGTTCTGGAAGTTGTTGATGAAGGCGGTATAACCAGGTTGATAGGAGTATTTTCTTCAAACAAAGTGGATGTTATCGGGCCAATCAGAAGTGCCCGACAATATTATGCAGAACTTGCAAGAATGTTTGATCCGGTTTATGTTTTTTGGGGTACATATCCTGAAGGTTATAAATTGATAGAGAATATGGATATGGATGTTCTGACTCCGTTGGGTGATGGCACCGGTGCAAGTTCAATACAGGCAAATATTTCAGACGGCAAAGATGCATGGAGGGATAGTTCAAGAGTTGCACCGCATAATGCTTATTCGTCAACTGAAAAATTAACTGAAGCTGCTGAAACAAACGGTTATTCTTTGGAAGGCGGACAGTCACCACTTAACTTTAAGCTGGATGCAGTTGATGATAAAATAGGTACTACTGAAAACATTAAGATTGATTTCTCAACAGCAACTTTTGCATCAGATTTCGAATACGATAAAAGTAAAAATAAATATTTAAAATCAATCGGAGGAAATCCTAACATAGACAGAGAATCCAATGAACAATTATCGTTTAATAATGTAATAGCCTTGGTTACTGACATTGCTAATTCCGGTGATTCTGCCGGACATATGATAGTCAGAACAACCGGAAGCGGGAAAGCATTTTTCTTTTTTGACGGTAATGTTGTAGAGGGTACCTGGGAAAGAAAAAGCATAACGGACCCCATGGAGTTTAAAGATGGCGCAGGTAATGATGTATTGTTTAACAGGGGATCAACATATATAGGTCTGGTTCAGGGAACTGACAGAGTTATTTATTAAAAAGAAGTAAAGATTTGATTGAAAAAAGCAATCAAAAGAATATAAATACTGCTGAAATTTTAGGGCGGATCTTATTTCCAGGTGAAGAAATACAAAGGAAAGTTAAAGAACTTGGAAATAAGATTACCTTAGATTATGAAAGTAAAGAACTATTAATAGTGTGTATTTTACGCGGTGCGGTAATCTTTCTAACGGATTTAATCAGACACATTGATTTACCTCTTTCTATCGACTTTATGAGTATTTCTTCTTATGGTTTTAATACACCTGATTCAGGTTTAGTTAAAATTACCAAGGACCTGGATGAAAATATTGAGGGAAGGCATGTTCTGATAGTCGAAGACATTATAGATACCGGGTTGACACTTAGCTATCTGATCCGTAACTTAAAAGCAAGAGAGCCGGAAAGTATCGAGATTTGCACACTTATCGACAGAGCTGTTAGAAGAATCACTAATTTAAAAATAAAATATTGTGCATTTAATATAGAAGAAAAATACGTAGTCGGATATGGTCTTGATTATAAACAAAAATACAGGAATCTGGAATCCATTTATGAGTTAAGGACTGATAGGGTGAAAAGAGATATAGAATCTTTAAAGTTTTCTTTAAATAAATGAAATATTAATAAAATTTTACCATTATGAACAATAAAGATGATTTGATAAAAATGAATCTTGAAGGGGTAAGAATGGAATTTCCCTCTCAGAAGCCGATTATTCTTTTAAAAGAAGAAACCGGCAACAGATTTCTTCCTATCTGGATAGGGGCTTTTGAAGCTTATGCCATTGCTCTTGAGCTTGTGCATTATAAAACACCAAGACCCATGACTCATGATTTAATAATAGACATATTTGACAGTTTAAATGTCAGAGTAAATCATATTTGCATTTCCGACATTATTGATAATACTTTTTATGCAATCCTGAATCTGGCTAAAGATGAGAGCCAGGAGATAAACATAGATTTAAGACCTTCCGATGCCATAGCAATTGCTGTCAGAAGCAAATGTCCCATATTTGCTTCTTTGAACGTAATTGAAAATGCAGGACTTGAAATCTCAACCATCGACGAAGAAGTGGAAAAATTCCGGGATTTTCTCGATCATACAAACCCAGAAGATTTTGATATAAAATAAAAATATTTTTATTTTAATCATTTCTAACTAAAATTTGACTAAATTGCTTTAAATTTATATAATTTCAATAATATAATTACAACAATGTAATTATAAAGATGCAATTAGCGTTTTATTATGAAAAATTTAAAAATTAAAAATAATACAGAACAGAAAAATTCTGCCAATTATTACAAATCTCAGGATGTCTGCAAAATTACTGGCCTTACTTATAAATAACTTGATTATTATGACAGAACAAAATTCTTAAGTCCTTCAGTTAACCAGGCATTAGGTTATGGCACCAAAAGGATGTACAGTTTTAATGATTTATTAAAACTAAAAGTAGTAAAAAATCTTTTGGATGCAGGAGTGGGCCTTCACAAAATAAGAAAAACAAAAAAATATCTTGAAATGACCGGAAACGGGGGAGATGATTTTCTTAAAGTTACATTGATTTCAGATGGAAATACGGTCTATGCATGTTACTCAGATCAGGAAATTATTGACACTTTAAATAGCGGGCAGGCTGTTTTTGGAATTGCACTCGAAAAGGTTTATAACAAACTTAAAAAAGATGTTGAGAATTTTTTAATTCAAAATGATTATGTGAACAGCAGTTATCCAAAAGAAGACCGGTTTTAGCGTTAAAATTTAAAATATTGATATTAAGAAATAAAAAATTTTATTTATAAAAAAAATAAAAGTCAAATAAAAGAAAGAAAAGAAAAAGGATATGAATGTTAAAATGCCAACAGTAATAGATAACATTAATAAGAATAATACTCCGGTATCAAATATTATAAATGCTGATGAGATTATTTTTGCAAATGAAAGCGAAAAAGAATTTGCCAAAATACTGGATTTCTATAAAATCAATTGGCAATATGAACCAAAAACTTTTCCGCTTGAATTTGATAACGACGGAATTCCTACTTTATCTTTTACGCCGGATTTTTATTTGCCGGATATTGATTTGTTTATTGAGCTTACTACATTGAATCAAAATCTTGTTACGAAGAAAAATAAGAAAATAAGAAAACTAAGAGAACTTTATCCTTATGTAAATATTAAATTATTTTATAAAAAAGATTACGACAACCTGCTGTTTAAGTTTGTAAAATAATCTTTATTATCAAAGGTTATACGTTTTATATATGAGAATCCTTATATTTTGTTTAAAATGTTTGGAGTTTAAGTTAAGCTTGAACTTTCAAATTTTTTATATAAGTGGAGTAAAGTTTTAAAAATTAATGATCTAAGTTTATATTATTTATTATTAATAGTTTTTAAGTACTTTTAATATTTATTATAGTAAAAAAATAGCTTCCCGGGTGATTTTAATTTATGGAAGGTAATATTAAAGGAGATGTGGGAGAACTTTTCAGCCAATACGGGACAATCCAGGGCAGGCCTTCCATATGGGGTGCTTTAAGGATACTTCTCGTGAAATCGGGAGTCCAGGCAATAATAGCTTACAGATGTTACCACAAACTTTATAAATGGCGTTTAAGACTTCTTGCTGAGTTCTTATGCAGGATAAACCTTTTTTATAACGGTTCGGAAATCGATCCTTGTGCAGAAATAGGCCCGGGAT
>JAJFVM010000227.1 GCA_021371805.1 bacterium | reverse complement strand
GAATGACTCTATTAGGCGTGCATCTGCAGAAATACTGTCGCCTTCATTTAGGATAATAATATCACCTGGAACTAGCTCAGCAGACAATATTTCCACTACTTCCCCACCCCTGATAACTCTTGAATATGACGGGATCATCTTCTTTAAGACTTCAAGAGCTTTTTCTGCCTTGAATTCCTGCATAAAGCTAAAAATCGCATTTATTATTATCACAAGTATTATCGCATATCCCAACTGAGGCATATCCACTTGAGGAATAAAGCATAAAGCTGCAGCTATCCACAAAATTATTGCAAGCAAATGAGTAAAATTATCTATAAACCTTAGAAAAAGGGGTCTTTTCTTTTTAGCCTTTATTATATTAAGCCCAAAAGTTTCTAGCCTTTTTTTAGCCTCATCTTCGGACAGGCCAAAATCTGTAACACCGAGGTCTTTAAAAAGAGTCTCTTTATCAAGTTCATAATATTGCATTTAATTAATGCCTTCTTAGCATTCAATTCTTTACAAAATCCTTATTTTGTTCTTTTTAATTATTTTGTCAAGAAATTGTTTAAAATTATCTATATTTTAGAAAACATATTTATTGTAAAATATTAAAAATGTTACTTATATTTAATAGTTAATTTGTTGAAAGTCTAACCAAACAGGAGAAGAGTGGAATAATGTCCAAAAAATCAAGAATCTTGATTTATATAATTTTTGTAGTATTGATTTTCATTGGATTTTTAGTATTTTTTATAATAAAAAACCAAATTGGAACTGATAATAATGCAGCTTCTGAAAATAAAAAATTACAGGTAGCCACTACATTATTTCCATTATATGATTTTGCCAAAAACATTGGGCAGGATAAAGCTGATGTGTTTTTAATTCTGCCTCCGGGAGTGGAACCACATTCTTTTGATCCGAAACCGGGTGATTTGATTTTTATAAATAATGCAGATATTTTTATATATACAGGTAAATTTATGGAACCATGGGCGGAAGACATTTTGGGAAGCATAAAAAATGAGAATTTACTGGTAGTAGACGCCAGCGGTGGCATTAATTTGATTTCATTGGTTGCCGAAGGTCAGAGTGAAAATACAACTCCGATAGATCCTCATATCTGGCTTGATTTTGACAATGATAAGACAATCGTTGATTCAATTGCAACAGCATTTGCAGAGAAGGATCCCAAAAATAAATCATTTTATGAAAAAAACGCAAAAGAGTATAAAATGAAATTAGCTGAACTTGATGAAAAATACGCATCTTCTTTATCTTATTGCAAGTCCAAAAAAATTATCTACGCCGGCCATTACGCATTTGGATATCTTGCGAAGCGATACGGTCTTGAATACATTGCAGCTCAGGGAATATCTCCCGATGCCGAACCAACCATAAATGATCTTATAAATCTTGTAAATCAAATCGAAAGCAGCAATATTAAATACGTTTTTTATGAGGAGCTTGCAAGTCCTAAAATTGCCGAAATGTTGTCAAAAGAGACAGGGGCAAAACTATTGTTTTTGAATCCCGCCGCCAACATTTCAAAGGAGCAACTTGAAAGTGGTGCCACATTTATATCTATAATGGAAAGCAATTTGAAAAATTTGAAAATTGGGTTGGAATATAATAAGGAATATAATCAGTAATTATGGACGATATAATAAAAGTTTCAGGATTGTCATTTAAATATGACTCTATCGATGTTTTAAAAAATATATCCTTTAATTTAAAAGTTGGGGATTATGTGGGGCTGGTCGGATATAATGGCTCAGGCAAATCAACGCTTATCAAAGTAATACTTGGACTTTTAAAGCCTTACTCGGGAAATATTATCCTTTTTGGCAAACCCCAAGAAAAATTTAATTTATGGAACAAAATTGGCTATATGCCTCAAAATATATCACTTTTAAATCCTGTTTTTCCGGCAACGGTCGAAGAGGTGATTTCGCTGGGGTTGCTTTCGGCAAAAAAATTTCCAAAAATTATAACAAATGCGGACAAAAAGATTATCGATGGAGCTTTGGATTACTTGGGAATTGCTGATTTGAAAAAACAATTAATAGGCAATCTTTCCGGCGGGCAGCAACAAAAGATATTTCTTGCCAGAGCTCTTATAACGAAACCCGAGCTTCTTATTCTTGACGAACCAAGCAATGCTTTGGATTCGACAAGTCGAGAGCAATTTTATATGATTCTTGATGAATTGAATAAAAAGAATAAGACATCGATTATTCTGATTACGCATGACGTAGGCCAAATCGGCAAATATGCAAGTAAACTTATGTACCTTGAGCAAAGTATATTATTTTATGGCAGTTTTTTGGATTTTTGTAACTCTGATAAGATGAGTAAGCTATTTGGTACGGATTCTCAGCATATAATCTGTCATCAACATGATTAAAATAAAATTAAGTAAAAATAATAATTAGAATGAATTTTATAACTATTTTTCAATATGGTTTTATACAGAGGGCAATAATAACAGGAATATTTGTGGCATTGTTGTGTTCCACTCTTGGGTTATTTTTAGTTTTAAGGCGCCTTTCGCTAATCGGGGACGGACTTGCCCATATAAGTTTTGGGGGAGTTGCATTAGGATTGTTCCTTGGAGTTTTCCCGATTTATACTGCTATTCCGATAGTGATAATCGGAGCTTTGATTATTTTGGCGCTTATGGATAAAATAAAAATTTATGGAGATGCAGCAATAGGGGTTATTTCCTCTGTTGGCATAGCAGGCGGAGTTATACTTGCCGGCATATCTAATGGATTTAATGTTGATCTGCTAAGCTATTTATTTGGAAATATTCTTGCGATAAGTACCGGTGAAATGTATTTATCTATTGTTCTTTCCGTCGTGGTATTGTTAGCCATATCTTTTTTTTATTACGATCTTTTTTCGATTACGTTCAACGAAGAATATGCCAGAGTTGCCGGAGTGCGTGTAAAGGTTATAAACGTAATGCTTGTAGTACTTACTGCAATTACCGTCGTGCTGTCAATAAGAGTCGTTGGTATAATGTTAATCTCAGCATTTATAATTTTGCCATCGGTTACAGCTCTTCAAATAGCCAAAGGATTTAAATCTGCAATAATTGTTTCCACCATAACTTCTGTAATTGCCGTAATTCTTGGAATAATTGTATCCTTTATTCTTAATATACCTACAGGAGCCATGATTGTCGTTGTCAATTTCATTTTTTTGCTTTTTGCTATCGGATACAAAAAAATAGCATCAAGATAAAATTATTGCTTTAGTTTTTTAGCAAATACTTTTATGCTTAATATGGAATCCTCTAAATTTTCAACCTGATTTTCGGATAATTCCAAGCTGTTTTCAACTATTACATGCGTGTCGTCACTGACGATATATTTCAAAGGAAAACTATTTTCACCAACTACCTTTATTTCTTCAAAACCGGCATTTTCTATAAGCGCTAAATATTCTTCTTTCATAATAGCGCCAGAAATACAGCCCACATAAGCTGACATATTATTCTTAATGAAAGGAGGTAGTTCTTTATTTAAAACGATATCTGACACCATTAATCTTCCGCCCGGTTTTAATACCCTAAAAGCTTCTTTAAAAACTTTGTCTTTGGCTGGAGACAAGTTTATTACGCAGTTGGATATAATTACATCGATTGTTTCATCGGCAACAGGCAAGTATTCAATCTCTCCTAACCTAAATTCTATATTTTTATAATTTCCCTTTTGAGCATTTTCTCTTGCTTTTTCAACCATTTCGGGTGTCATGTCAATACCTATCACTTTGCCTTCTGTCCCAACTTTATCAGCAGCCAAAAAACAGTCAAAGCCAGCTCCCGAACCTAAATCCAAAACAACCTCTCCTTTCTTAAGGGAAGCTAAAGCTATAGGATTTCCACATCCAAGACCCAGATTGGAACCTTCAGGAACTTTATCCATATCTTCGGCTGAATAACCTATATTTGAGCCGACCTCTTTTTCCAGACCCACATTTCCGCAACAACTGGCAGTAGTTGTACAACAACAAGAGTTATTGGCTGCAACTTTTGCATAATTATCTCTTACAATTTTTTTAATTTTTTCTTCTTCCAAAATAAATTCCTCCAATAAAACACTTTTCTTTTAATTTTTTATAATCAAATTATACCGATTCTTTAAAAAGTTTTTTCTTAAAATACAAGGCAACATTTACAAGGCCTATTAAAACAGGTACTTCAACAAGTGGCCCAATTACAGCTGCAAATGCAGCTCCAGAATTGATTCCAAACACTGCTACCGATACTGCAATTGCAAGTTCAAAATTATTACTGGCTGCAGTAAAACTCAAGGTTACAGTTTGAGCATAACTGGCTTTTATTGTTTTACCCATAAAAAAAGATGCAAAAAACATAATAAGAAAATATATTAGAAGTGGTGCAGCAATTCGCAGTACATCAAGAGGAATTTTGACTATATATTCTCCCTTTAGCGAAAACATAACGATAATTGTAAATAGTAAAGCAACAAGAGTAATAGGACTTATTTTAGGGATAAACATTTTTTCATACCATGATTTTCCTTTAAGTTTTATTAAAACGAATCTTGTTATTATCCCTGCAATGAAAGGTATTCCAAGATAAATAAATACACTTTTTGCCACTTCACCTACGGTGATATTAACGGCGATACCCTTTAAGCCAAAGAATTTTGGTAAAATCGTAATAAATATATAAGCATAAAGAGAATAAAACAGTACTTGAAAGATTGAATTGAATGCCACAAGACCTGCTGCATACTCAGTATCTCCTTTTGCGAGCTCGTTCCAGACTATAACCATAGCAATACATCGGGCAAGCCCTATCATGATAAGGCCTATCATATATTCCGGGTAAGATCGCAAAAAAATAATAGCCAAAAAAAACATAAGAATAGGTCCAATAATCCAGTTCTGAACAAGTGAAAGTCCTAAAACCTTATAGTTTCTAAAAACTTTTCCAAGTTCCTCATATTTAACCTTAGCAAGTGGTGGATACATCATTAGTATTAGCCCTATCGCTATAGGAATATTTGTTGTACCTATAGATATCTTATTAGATAGGTTACTAACAATATCAGAAAAGAAATAGCCTGTCCCCACACCTACTGCCATTGCTAAAAATATCCACAATGTTAAAAATCTGTCAAGAAAAGACAGCCTTTTAACAATTCCATCAGCCATAATTACTCCTTATATGGATTTAGATATTAAAAATTTGACTAAAACATATTGAAATATTTAAATATTTAAGTACAATAGTATAAAATACTTTTTATTTTATGTAAATTATTTTTTAATAAAATTTAAACTAAAAGCTAAATTTAAAGTAATTTAAAGTGTTTAGATTGTAGATATTTATATCAGGAGTCAAAATGTCGAATCTAAAAAAAATTACAAAAATTATAAAAGCCTTAGCAGATGAAAACAGAATAAGAATAGTAGCACTTCTTAAGGCAAAAAAGAATCTTTGTGTTTGTGAAATAACAGAAATTATAGGGCTTTCGCAGCCTACAATATCATCACACTTAAAAAAGCTTCAGGATGCTGAAATAATAACCTTTTCAAAAGACGGAAGTTGGGTAAATTACAGTCTTGATGATAATATGGAAGAGAATGTAAAAAAGGTTTTAAATCTGATTTGTCAGACAATAATTGATGACAAAAGAATCAAGTCTGATATACAAATTTCTTCTGAGGTTGACAGAAATATTATATGTTGTAAAAAGAACTAAACAAGAGGGGTGTTTATGGGATTTAGGGAATATGTGTATGATAAATTTATATTTAAAGTAAAAGATGAAATTTATTACCATAAAGATGGTTGCTGGGTTGAAAAACTAAATGGTAAAGCAAAAATTGGGGTAACTGATTTTTTCCAGACTTTGAATGGAGATATAGCATCCATCAATTTATCTGCAGTCGGAACTGATGTTAAGCAAGGGGAAGAATTAGGAGACATCGAAACAATGAAAGTATCTTTTTCAATTACTTCACCTGTAGGCGGTAAGATAATCGAGCATAATAAAGAGTTAGAAATTTCTCCTGAGCTTATAAACTTGGATCCTTTTGGTGAGGGTTGGTTAGCAGTTATAGAACTTAGTAATTTCGAAAAAGATAAATTAAATTTAATGGATAGTAAGAGTTTTTATGATTTTATGAAATTAAAAGTTGAGGAAGAAAGTCAGAGACTAAAGGGTAATGAATAATAAGGTAATGAATGATAAAAAAGTTTTAGTAATACCATGCAGTGGCATCGGAAAGCCTATTGGAACAGTCTCAAGAGAGACTGCATATAAAATAGTAGAAAACTTAAGAAAAGAAAAATGCCAGACAATTTGTCTTGCGTTATTAACATCAGGCGATAAAGAAACAATTGATAAAGTTAAAAAAAATTATTGCATCACTATTGACGGTTGTGCAAAACATTGTGCCAAAAAGAATGTCGAGGCCTGCAATAAAACACCCGATAAAAGTTATATGATTTTAAAATTTGCTGCAGCGAACCCCGATAAAAAACCGGAAGGTATAATTGATATCGGAAATGGTGGAAGAAAGCTCGTAAATACAATAGCAAGTCAGATAGCAAAAGACATCGATAAACTTACAAAAAATAAAGTTGAGGTTTCGGTTAATGAAAGAAAATGAAAGCAAAGTAAACAAAATAAATAAAGTGGGAATAGTGTCATGCAGCGGTGAGGATTTGCCTGAAGGCACAATTTCAAGATTGGCAACGTTAGAGGTTTTACTTAAGAAAAAGCCCTTTGATACAACAACAATTTGCCTTCCTCTTTTTATTGCGGGCGGGGAAGGCGACAGATTATTTGCAAAAAATAACCCGACTATTACTGTCGATGGATGTGAAAAGCTGTGTGCCAAAAAAGCTACCGAGAAATATTCCGGAAAAGTTGCCTGCTCGATAAACGTAAAAGATTTTATTAACGATGATATCAAAATATGTAATAAGCGAAATTTAAACGGTAAAGAAAAAGAAATCGTAAGCAATGTGGCAGACGCAATATCAAAAAGAGTCGATGACATTTTAAAAGAAAGTTAGAGTTAGATGGCTAATTATATATATACAAATCATTCGAAATGGACTGGTGGCCATAAAGGTCATATTAAAATGGAAAATGGTGTGGAACTTGACTTTTCTGCACCTCCGGCACTTCACGGCTATCCTAACTTGCTGACACCGGAAGATGCTTTTATGGCTGCAATTAATACCTGTTACTTTATGATGTTTATCTGGGCAACGGAACGATTTAAAATAAACTTAGTTTCTTTTGAATGCTATGCTATTGGTAAAGTAGCCGAGTCTATCGATAAAACATCTGCCTTCAAAGAAATAGTTTTAAAACTAAAGATTGAAGCAAAAGATACAAAAATTGAGAAAATAAACAGTGCCATAAAGTCTGCCAGAAAATATAGTCTTATTGCAGAATCAATCAAACCTAATATTAAAATTGAACCTGAAATAAAAATTATTTAAAGAAGTCTAGCTAGATAGAATTGAGCCGTAACTGCAAAAGCCATTTATAATTTTTCCTGCAGCCAACGATATAACCTATATAAAATTACATTACCTTTAATTTGATAGATTAAAAGCCACCTCTTGCATATAACCATTTTTCGATATTTATCATCTGGCATAGTAGATTACTTTT
>JAJFVM010000214.1 GCA_021371805.1 bacterium | reverse complement strand
CTGCATTAAGACCCAATTTTTTTAAAAATCCATATATCAAAGCGGAACTTATTATACCGTCCGCATCATAATCTCCGAAAATTAAGATATTTTCCTTATTTTTTATAGCTTTTAATATTCTGTCAACCGCAGTATCCATATTTGACAGAAGGAAGGGATCATAAAAATCTTTCCCCTGAGGTGTTTTCAGAAAATTGTTAATTTTCTCAGGAGTATTTATCCCCCTGTTAAAAAGAATTTTTATTATAACTTCAGAGTATTGCAGCAAAAAGTCACGGGACTCTAATGATTCAGGATTTTCTTCACTTTTAATTGAAAGCCAGTTTTCAGGTATTTCCGGCATATTATTTTTTGTACTTCTGGAATCTATTGTTCCATGCTACTATAAGCGGGCTGCCTATGAAGATGGAAGAATAGCTGCCTGATATGATTCCGATAAGCAGACCGACAGCAAAGTCTTTTAATGTTTCATTACCAATTATAAGTATTACTATTATAGGGAAAAGAGTCATTGTCCCTGTTGTAAGTGTTCTTGCAAGAGTTTTGTTTACAGAATAATTGACCAGATCAGAGAATTTTTCTTTTTTGTTTATCCTTATCTCTTCACGAATCCTGTCAAATATAACAATACCATCATTTAAAGAATATCCAAGTATTGTTAATATTACAGCTATACTTGTTGTGTTAAATTCCCTGTAAGTTATTGTATAAAATGACAGAACTATAAAAAGATCATGGAGCATTTCGAATATGGCAACTAATGCAAATCTTACTTCAAATCTTATCCATACATAAATCAATATTCCTGCAATACTTATTGCTACTGCAATTAATGTATACTTTATAATCTGTTTTGAAAAACCGGCAGCCACATTTCTGTCCTGGACAAGGGGTTTTATAATGCCAATTTTTTTATCAAGGCTGTCAATTATCCTGGTTTTTTCCTGAGTTGTTATCGGAACGGTTCTTATGATATATTGATCAGAAGCGGTACTTTGAAGTATGGCCTTACCATAACCTGTTTCTTCCATTACTTTTCTAAGTTCTGTAACAGAAATTTCCTGCTTGAATTTAACTTCGAGTAAGTTGCCGCCAAGAAAATCTATTCCATAATTAAATCCTCTTACGAAAAACATTACAGTACCGGCAAGTATTATAACCGTTGAAACAATAAACCATATTTTTCCTTTTCCAACAAAATCAAATTTATATGATCTGTCAGTGACAGTCGGTTTTCCTGTTGCCAACTAATGCTCCTTCTGGGTTTTAGGTATTTGAGTTTTAGGTATTTTTACTCCGATAAATTTTGGCGTCATTATTTTTGAATTAATCATCAAGAATAATATTGATCTTACCAATATTATTGCCGTAAACATGCTTATAATAACCCCCATAGCTAAAGTAACTGCAAATCCCCTTATGGGACCTGTGCCAAACCTGTATAAAGCTGCCGCTGTAATTAAAGTAGTTACGTTCGAATCTATGATAGCCTTTAATGCATTTTTAAACCCTTCCCTGAATGATGCAAGCTTTGATTTTCCTTTAGCCATCTCTTCCTTTATCCTTGCAAAAATCAGGACATTTGCATCAACTGCAACACCTATTGTAAGAATAATACCCGCAATTCCCGAAAGTGTCAGAGGAGTTTTAAGTATTGAAAGAATGCCCCAGAATAACGCAATATAGCTTGCAAGACCCAGTAACGAAACTAATCCCAATCCCCTATACGCAGCTACCATGAAAATAGCAATCAATATAAGACCTATAATACCTGCAAGAATACTTTGCTGTAATGAATCCTGCCCTAATGTTGGACCTATTGTTCTTACTTCCTGAATTTCAAGATTAACAGGTAATGCACCGGTCTGAAGAACAAGAGCAATATCCTTTGCTTCTTCAAGACTTCCGATATTTTCAATTACACCGCTTCCGGAAATAACAGACCTGATAACAGGAGCTGACTTGACTTCCCCGTCAAGCACGATAGCAAGTGGATTCCCTATATTTTCAGAGGTTATTTTTTCAAATTCAGCTGCACCTTCGGAATTAAAACTGAATTGAACAACTACCTGGCCATTGCTGTCATAACCTGCACTCGCGTTTGAAAGCTTGTCACCGGTAATCAATGCAGGTCCTAATTCATATTCCCCATTCTCATCAATACCTTTTACAATTTTAAACTCAAGCTGAGCTGTTTTTCCTATCAATTCAACAGCTTTATCGGGTTCATCTACTCCTGGAAGCTGAATGACAATATTATTTGAATAATCTTTAGTTACAAGAGGTTCGGAAATGCCAAGCTTATCAATCCTGTTTAGCATAATAAGCATTGCTTTATCAATGGCAGCTGAACTTATTGAACCACTGTTCTGTTCAGTGCCTGATGTACCTGTATCAGCAGCCTGGAGTTGTGTTGCCTTTAAAATTACCTGGGTTCCGCCTTCAAGATCAAGACCTAACTTTATAGGATTAACCAGGATACTCCATATCGAAAGACCTATAACTATTATAAAAATACCTAGAACTATTAAGTTTAATCTGTTTTGCTTCATATTCCGGAAAAATTATTTTTTGCCTTTATCCGATGAAGATGCTGCGTCCTGCAATATTTTTCTTGCAATCGCACTTTTTGTTATTTTTATATCAACACCGCTTGAAATCGTAACAATTATTGATTCTCCGCTGATATCTTTTATCCTTCCGAAAATTCCGCCAACAGTTACTATTTCGTCTCCTCTTTGAAGATTACCAAGAAGATCCTGCTGTGTTTTTGTTCTTTGTCTCTGAGGCCTTATTAAAAGGAAATAAAAAGCAACCACTAAAACAACAAGCCATATCCATGTCCCGTATGTTGCCAGCCATGACTGTTGGACAGGAGTTCCGTCTGCGTTTGTGGCAACTGTTGTACTCACACCAGTCCCTGTCGGAGCCATCAGTTCGCATCCTGAAGAAATTACTCCAATAAATACAATTAAGGCAATAACAACCGTCATTATAATTATTTTCCCCGGTTTATTATTTCTAATATTTTTCATTAATTTCACCTTGTTTTCATGTAGAATTATGCTAAAAGCATTTGTTTTGCAAATATGTTTATTATCAACATTTTTTTATTTTTTGCAAATACTATTTGAGTTTATTTTACAATTGATAAAAAGAAAGATGAATTTCATTAAATTTTAAAAATTATATTTATGGTTCCACCCTCCTCAGGTAAAAGTTAATTGTTTTTATAATTTTTTAAAAATTCATTTTTAAAGTTAGTAAAATTATTGCCTGCAATTGCAAGACGGCAATTCCTGATCAGGTCAAACAAGAAGTACAGATTATGAATCGACAGTAAAATACTTGATAAAATTTCCCTGTTTTTATATAAGTGTTTTATATAAGCTCTGGAGTAGTTCCTGCAGGTATAACACTTGCACATTTCATCAATTGGAGAAAAATCATCACTGAACCTGGCATTTTTTATATTGATCTTGCCTGATCTTGTAAAGGCACTTCCGTTTCTGGAGATTCTTGTCGGAAGCACACAGTCAAACATATCTATTCCGCAGTCAATAGCCTCCAGAATTCCTATAGGATCACCCAGACCCATGACATACAAAGGTTTGTTTGTGTCAACATAATTTACAGTGTGATTTATCATATCAACCGTTAAATCCCTCTTTTCACCAACACTTAAGCCTCCAAGTGCAATTCCGCTAAAGCCGAGTTCCGAAATAGTTTCCGCGCAATATCTTCTAAGGTTTTTATTAAAACCGCCCTGAATTATTCCAAACAATTTTGAATTATGGTCTGTCTTATTTTTATTTAATTCTTCTACGGAAAGCTTTGCCCATTTTAAAGTCCTGCCGGCGGCATCAGCTATGACTTTTTCCGGAGCATCAAAGGTAGTGCATTCGTCAAGAACCATCATTATATCCGAACCCACAAGCAGCTGCATCTGTACAACTTTTTCAGGAGTAAAAAAATGAACTGAACCATCAATTACTGATTTGAATTCTACTCCTTCTTCCTTTACCTTTCTTATACCGCTCAAACTGAAAACCTGAAAACCTCCGCTGTCAGTTAATATACTTCCGGACCAATTCGAAAATTTATGAAGGCCTCCTGCTTTCCTTATAAGATCGATTCCTGGTGAAAGATATAAATGGTAA
>JAJFVM010000203.1 GCA_021371805.1 bacterium | reverse complement strand
AATTAATTACAAAAAAGAATAAGGGGAAAAATGACAAAGTTTTTTGATGTTAACTTTTGGATAAACGGCAGCTTTTATAGTAAGGAAGAAAGAGAAGACAGTATTGCAAAGATAAAAAAAATAATTGAGGATAATGATATTTCTAATTTAATTGTGACAAACAAACTTGCGTTTGATTATGACTGGAATATTGGTAATGGAAAACTTTTAAATTCAAATCTTTGCAGGGAAATAAACAGCTTATACTATAGTTATATTCTTACTCCTGATGCTTACTTTACTTATGATTTTGAAAAATATGTAAAGAAAGCTTTTACGGACGGGGTGAGACTTTTTAGATTTTTCCCCAAACACCATCTTTTTTACATCAATGATTACTATATGAAAAAAATATTCAGATTGCTTTCAGAAAATAAGTTTCCGGTTATGATTGATTTAAAAGAACTGGATATTACAGGCAATAAATATTTTGAAATAAATATTCTTGAAAGAATTTTAGATGAGAATAAGGAAATGCCTGTAATACTTGAAACAAGCTTGAAGCAGTGCATGTTTGACAGGTATTATTTTCCTCTGCTGGAAAAATTCAAGAATTTATATCTGGAAGTAAGCGGGATGCTCCTTATCGACCAGATAGAAGGTTATGTTGAGAAATTTGGTTCAAAAAGGCTGATATTCGGGACAGATTATCCTTATTTGGCTGCCGAATTATCTGCAAACAGAATTTTATTGTCGGAAATGAATAAATCCGATAAGGAAAATATCGCATTTAACAATATTGATAATATTTTAAGGGGTATAGAAATTGGCTAAAAAAAATATTGAAGAAGAAATAAAAAAATTCAGACTTATAGATTCGCACATGCATCTTGGTGTTACTCCAAATACATTATATTATAAGTATAATGACGAGAGAGTGATAGAACTGCAGAAGAAATTCAATGTAGAAATATCCATTTGTTCACACTGTATAAGTTTTTATGATCTGGAAGGTCAGATTGAAGAAATTAAAAAAGCTCAGATAAAATTTGGAAGTTACATTTATTGGAATCTTGTTTATAATCCGAGATGTCCTGGAAAATCACTTGAACTTATTGATAAAAGTAAGTCGGAAATTAATTTTGCAGGAATAAAAATACATCCTGTTGTGCATGAAACAAGAATTGACAGCAAATTATATTACCCGCTATGGGAATATGCGGCTGCAAACAACATTGTTATTTCTTCACACACCTGGAGCCCATATACTGATAATCCGAAACAATTTAACGGGAACCCTCTTTTATTTGAGACGGTTTTGAAAGAATTTCCTGGACTTAGAATAATACTTGGTCATTCAGGCGGAAAAGTTAATTTTTATGATGAGGTCATTGAGTTTGTGAAAAATCATGAAAATGTTTATATGGATTTTTCTGGTGACTGCATATATCCCCCTGTCTATAAAAAGGTTATAAATAAAGCAGGCAGAGGCAGGATCTTATTTGGAACTGACATGCCAATGATGGATATAAGGTATCACATTACCAGTGTTCTCAGTGCGGATATTGATGATTCCGACAGAGAAGATGTTTTTTATAACAGTGCAGCAAAACTTTATAATTTTAATTAAGTTAACCAGATAGCCGGATAGTTATTGTCAGTAAATATTGACAGACATTAATTAATAAAATATTAAAGGAGCGAAATTGAAAAGACTGAAACTAAATATTAATGCTCATATCGGATGCCTCGGAACTTTTAATGAAAGATATGTTCCCGACGGATATTTAAGCCCTCTGACTTTTGATGAACAACTCGAAATTATTTCAAAAGTTGATGGTATCGAAGGTCTCGGTGTATGGTATCCAGGGCATCCTTTAATAGATGAACCGGAAAAATTGGTGAAAAAACTGGCTCAATATAACCTTAGAGTTGCTGATATCGGACCTGAAACATGGTCTGATGCAAAATGGAGATTCGGCACAATATCTTCTTCAAATAAAAAGATAAGAGAGGAATCAATAAAGATTACAAAATATACCATGGATTTAGCAGTGGAGCTGAAAGCCAAAAGTGTTCTTTTATGGCCTGCGCAGGATGGCTTCGATTATACTTTTCAGGCAGATTACGATAAAGCATGGGGTTATATGGTTGAATCGCTAAATGAAATAGGCTCACATAATAAAAATGTTAAGATTGCAATTGAGGCTAAACAAAAAGATCCGAGAGCCAAAGAATATGTTGAAGATATTGGGAAGCTTATGTTCCTGATTAAGTGTCTTGATGTTGATAATGTAGGAGGTGCTCTTGACCTGGGCCATTCGCTTTTTGCAAATGAACGGCCTGCCGAGTCACTGGCTCTTTATAACAGATATGGCAAACTTTA
>JAJFVM010000176.1 GCA_021371805.1 bacterium | reverse complement strand
GGAATGCAGAAAAAATTATATGAAAATTCTGGAAGAATACCTGAAACCTTTTGAAAAAGATTTATGCCCTGATTGTGTAAACCGTTTAGGGAAAAATACATTAAGGGTTTTTGACTGCAAGGTCACAGAATGCAGGGAAATATTGAAAAATGCGCCTAAGATAAGCAGTTATCTCTGCGAGAAATGTGAAAAACACTTAAAAGATGTCTTTGAAATATTGGATATTCTTGACGTTCAGTACGGCCATAATGAGAATCTGGTCAGGGGATTTGATTATTATACAAGAACTATTTTTGAAATAGTATCAAATGATATTGACAGTGCTCAAAATGCTTTGGGCGGCGGAGGAAGATACGATAATCTGATTGAAGAATTCGGAGGACCTAAAATAAGTTCAATCGGATTTGCCACAGGACTTGAAAGAACAATGCTTTTAATGAAAGACCTTGCAATAAATATCGAAGAACCTGAAGGCAATCAGACAAAAATATATATGATAAATATGTCTTCGGATTTTAATAAATATCTTTTTGGAATACTTAAGTTTTTAAGACAGAATAAAATAATTTGTGATACTAATTTTAATATTAAAAATGTCGGCAGGGAAATCAAGTGGGCTCAAACCAAAGGTTACAGCCACATAATAGTGATTGGTGAAAATGAAGTTAATAATAATAGCCTGGTAATAAAAGACTTGAATAATTATACTCAAACCGAGTTAAACTGGTTAAATGAAAAAAGCAGGATATTGAAATTATTGAAATAATATAAAGCAATTTGATTTAGTGAGCAGTATCAAATGATTTTACAATCAGAGGTTTGGTGAAGATAATAATGACAGAATTTGACAATGTTTTTAAGACAGGCTACAGAACAGGTTTATGCGGAGTTATAATCAGAGACTATTCAGGTAAAGAGGTTGTTTTATGCGGGTGGGTTTCAAAAAGAAGAGATCACGGTAAGTTGATTTTTATAGATTTAAGGGACTTTTCAGGTATTGTCCAGATTGTATTTGATCCTTCTTTTAATATGGAATCCTATGAAATCGCAAAGGAAATAAGAAGCGAATATGTAATTCAGACCAGGGGAATTGTTAAAGAAAGAACATCTGATACCATAAATAAAGATATCCGGACAGGTGAAATTGAAGTTCTTGCAAGTGAATTAAAAATATTAAGCAAATCCAAAACTCCTCCATTTTTACTTGAAAACAGGGAAGAAATCGATGAGCTTACACGGTTAAAATATAGAAATATTGATTTGCGTACAGTTGAAATGCAGAGAAACCTGCGTCTTAAGAGTTCCGTTATGAATGTAACCAGGAATTATTTGACTTCAAATGGCTTTGTTGAAATTGAAACGCCTATTCTGGCAAAAAGCACTCCTGAAGGTGCAAGGGATTTTCTGGTTCCCTCAAGACTTAATCCCAATAAATTTTATGCCCTTCCCCAGTCACCCCAGCTTTTTAAGCAGATACTTATGTTTTCAGGATTTGACAGGATATTTCAGATAGCAAGGTGCTTCAGGGATGAGGATTTAAGAGCTGACAGACAGCCTGAATTTACTCAAATCGATCTGGAAATGACTTTTGTAAAACAGGAAGATGTGATGGGACTTATCGAAGGGTTAATCAGTGAAATTTTCATTAAGATCATAGGCAGTGAAATAAATCTGCCTTTCGAAAAATTAACATGGCTTGAAGCAATGTCGCTATATGGTTCAGATAAACCGGATTTAAGATTTGATTTGAAGATTAATGATATATCTGAAATTTTTAAAAGTTCGGAAGTTAAAATACTTAAAGACACAATAAATAACGGCGGTGTTGTAAAATGCATTAAAGTTGAAAATGCCGGCATGTTCAGTCGCAAGGATCTGGATGACATAGTTTCAATGGCAAAAAGTGCTGGTGCCGGCGGTTTATTATGGATAAAAGTTGATGAGAACTGTGAGCTGCAGTCTCCTGTTTCTAAATTTTTAAGTGAAAATGAAAAGAATAATCTTATACGGGTCTTAAGTCTTAAGGTTAATGATTTAATTTTAATCGTTTCCGATAAATTTACTACCTCATGTTCGGTTTTAGGTATAATCAGGAATCATCTGGCTGTTAAACTAGGTTTAATAAATAAGGATGAATATAAATTTTTATGGATTTATGATTTTCCGTTGTTTGAATTTGATGAGAAAGAAAACAGATATAAATCTGTTCACCATGCGTTTACAATGCCTGATGAAAATAACCTGGAGTATTTAAAATCAGATCCTCTTAAAGTAAATTCACTTTCTTATGATATCGTATTAAATGGAACGGAAATAGGAGGAGGCTCAATCAGAATAAATAATCTTGAACTTCAGGAACAGATATTTAAAATATTAAAGGTTGATCTTGAAAGAGCTAAAGATAATTTTGGATTTTTCCTTAGCGCGATGGAATACGGGACACCTCCTCATGGCGGAATTGCCCTTGGTCTTGACAGGCTTGTTATGCTGCTTGGCAAATTAAAAAGCATAAGAGAAGTTATTGCTTTTCCAAAGACTCAGTCTGCTATTGATATGATGACCGAAACTCCTTCAAATGTAGATGAGAACCAGCTGAAAGAACTATATATAAAATTAGTTAAATTTGAAGAGTAGTATGCATTAAAAAACTGCATTTAACTTTGATTCTAACATGATTATCGTAATTGAATTAGGTTTACAATTGTGCTAACATCTTATTGGATACCCTGTGTTGATCGTAGTTAGAGTTAATTTTTGTGCCAACAAGTTAACTTATGGAGTCTTTGCTCTGACTGTAGTGTAAATGCCCTACAATTAAGGGACTTACTAAGCAGCAGGAAGGAATCCGCCTTACGTGGGTGGGGCATATAAAAACTTCTAATAATTACGTTAACATGGGGTGTCTTTTTTTGTGCGGATTAATAAATCTATGATTATTAAAATACGGCCTGAACATTCGGAAGCATTTTATTTATTATCATTAATTTATAACAGTATATTATTATCAGGTTGGATATTTAAGTTGATATTTTTTTATTTTTAAATTATTTTATTAAGGTTATGGATATAAGAAAAGAGTTCTTAAATTTTTTTAAAAGAAACGACCACCTGGTATTACCTTCATCAGGCTTAGTCCCGGATAATGATCCGAGTGTTCTTTTAACAACGGCAGGCATGCAGCCTTTTAAACCTTATTATCTTGGAATTAAAAATCCTCCGTTTCCCAGAATTACAACTGTCCAGAAGTGCTTCAGAACAAGTGACATAGATAAAATAGGCGGAACCGACAGACATTTAACATTCTTTGAAATGCTTGGAAATTTTGCATTTGCCGACTATTTTAAAAAAGAAGCCATAAGTTATGCGCTGGATTTTATTTTAAATGTTTTAAAAATTCCTGAAAACAAATTATATTTTACTGTTTTTAGCGGCTACAATGAACTTCCCATGGATGAAGAAGCAAGAGCATACTGGATTTCAAGCGGAGTAAATCCTGAAAGAATATATAAGTTTGGCAAGGGTGATAATTTTTGGGGTCCTGCAGGGACTACAGGACCGTGCGGTCCTTCCACGGAAATATACTATGACTTCGGAGAAGAACATGGCTGCGGAAAAAATACATGCAATCCTAATTGCAGCTGCGGAAGGTTTATGGAAATATGGAATCTCGTATTTACCCAGTACAATTTTGACGGAAAGAGTTATAAAGATCTTCCCAATAAGAATATCGACACCGGGATGGGTCTTGAAAGAATTTATGCGGCGGTTGATGATAGCGCATCTGTTTACAGAACATCTTTATTTGAAGGGATATTTGCAAAACTTAAAGATATTACAGGAAAAGAACTTTCGGATGAAAAAAATAATACTGGCAATCATGAAATAAATAAAGCTTTAAAAATAATAGCCGACCACAGCAGGGCAATTTATTTTTTGATTACCGATGGTGTGGCACCTTCCAATGAAGGCCGCGGATATATATTAAGAAGAATAATAAGAAGAGCAATCAGATTCGGCAGAGTTCTGGGTATTAACGATTTTTTCTTAAACGAAATAGGAAATGCAATTATAACGGATTATAAAAACGCATACCCTGAAATTGAAGAAAGAAAGAATTTTTCGTTTCAAATAGTATCTGAAGAGGAAAAGAGATTTTCAAATACATTGAAAGAAGGAACAAAAGTACTTGTTTCAAATATTTCCGAGTTAAAAGCCAAAAATGAAAAATATCTTGATTCAAAAGATGCCTTCAGGCTATATGATACTTATGGATTTCCCGTTGAACTAACCGGTGAAATTCTGGCAGAAAATGGATTATTGCTTGATATGGATAAATTTGATTCATATATCAAGAAACATGCGGAAGTTTCCAGGGAAAGAACGACTTTTAACAAAAAGGTCGCTGAAAACATTGATGAATACAAAACTTTTGCAAAAGAGATAAATTGTGAATTTGCCGGCTACGAAAAAACAGATTTAAATACAAAAATAATTAAAATTTTAAAAGAAGAGAAGAGCGGTAAATCACAGGTTGAAGAAATCTGTGAAAATGAACACGGTGAGGTAATATTAAAGAATACACCTTTTTATGGAGAAAAAGGCGGGGAAATAGGAGATAAAGGAATAATAATATCCGAAAATAATGAAGCTGTTTTCATAGTTGAAGACACTCAAATTCCGGTTGAAGGCGTTTATATCCATAAAGGATTTGTAAAAAAAGGTAAATTTGAATTAAATGAGAATGTAACAGCTAAAGTTGATATGAATTTCAGAAAGGCCATAGGTAAAAATCATACAGGCACGCATCTTTTACATTGGGCCCTGAGATCATTATACGGAAAAGAAATATCACAGGCCGGCTCTTTTGTTTCTGATGAAAGGATAAGGTTTGATTATAAATTTTTTGGTGATCCTGAAAAGGAAATGACTGTTAAACTTGAAAATTTAATAAATAAAAAAATTCAGGATAACGATGTTGTGAAAGTTTTCGAAACGACAAAAGAATATGCGGAAGAAATAGGTGCGATCGCTTTATTTGAAGAGAAATACGGTAAGTTTGTCAGAGTTGTTGAAATAGGAAATTACAGCAGGGAACTATGCGGAGGGATTCATGTTAAGCGCACAGGTGAATTAGGTATTTTTAAAATAATTCAGGATTCGGGAATAGGTTCCAATTTAAGGAGAATAGAAGCTGTAACAGGACTTACTGCTTTAAGTTATTTAAATGAAAAGGATGGTTTGGTTAAAGAAATATCTGCGAGAATGGGTGTTAATGAAAATGAGATACTGAAAGATATTGTAAACCTTAAGTCTGATCTGGAAGATTCGAATATAAAACTTGAGCAGATTTCAATTAAAATTGCCAAAGCGGATGTTCTGAAAAAGCACAAGGATCTTTTCAAGGAAAACGAAATAAAAGTTATTGCTTTTGACTTTTCGAAATCAGATTATTCTGAAAATTTAAATCCAAAAAGCATGGGTGTATTAAGTGACGAAATAAAAGATTATTTCAAGCAGAAAAATGTGTTTATTATTCTGGCAAACAGCATAAATGGGAAACCGATTTTAATTTTTAATTCATCAAGGGATTTAATAGATAAAGGAATAAATTGCTCTGTCATAGCTAAGGAAACAGGGAAATTAATGAAGGGCGGCGGAGGCGGCAAACCAGACTTTGCCCAGTCAGGAGGTACTGACATGGCTCTTGTTCAGGAAGCTTTTAATTTTGTTTCAAAAAAAGTAAAAGAAACAATAAATTAATTTTTGATTTTGTTATGAGTATAATGGCTCTTGATATTGGTGAAAAAAATATCGGGATTGCAATATCAGATAAAACAAATATTCTTGCAATTCCTCACTCAGTTGAAAAAAATGACGATAATTTCGAAAAAACAATTCGTAAACTTATCGCAGAAAAGGATATAGGAAAGATTATAATAGGAATACCTTATAATCTTAAGGGCAAAACGGGCTTTCAGGCAAATAAA
>JAJFVM010000170.1 GCA_021371805.1 bacterium | reverse complement strand
AAAAAGTATAATATATTGACATAAATAAATATTTGTAATACATTGTTTACATGATATTTTATGAAAAATCTGTTCAAAAAGCTTTTAAGAAGAGCGAAATACCCAAACGTATAATAATACTTTTTCATAATGCTTTTTTATCTCTTGATCTAACAAAGGACCTTAATTTATTTGATGTAAAGAAAATAAAAGGTAACTATGACAGAGACTACTATAGATTAAGAAAAGGTAAATACAGGGCAATTTTTTATACATTAAAAGATAATTTTTACGTTATTTACATTGGTAAAAGAGAAGAGGTGTACGATAAATGGCAGTAATATCAGTAAGATTTAATTCAAAAGAGGAGAAGATACTGGAGATATTAAAAAAACATTTTAATTGTGATTCTTCAAACTTACTTAAAAAATCCCTTTGGGATTTATACGAAGAAATCAAAGATAGAGAAATAATTGAACAATATGAGGATAAGGAAAAAAATTCAAAATCTGATTTTGTTAAGATCGGGGATATTTTGAATCAATAGACACTTATTTTTAATAAGAATTTTCTTTTGGATCCCTCAGGTATAAAATTCTTGAAAGCACTTTTAAAAGTGTCCTATCAAATAAAAAATAAATCCTGATATAAATTCTCTGCTGTTAAAATATTGCGGCTTTTTTACCTGTTTCAGAAGATAAGCTGGCAGCTATGGAAAAGATATGGGGGGAATGTTCCGTGTTCATCAGTTTGACAAAATTGAAATTGAGATAATATCTGCAAAGAAAAAATAATCCTCATAATTATTTAAGTCTTTTATTTTATTTAAGTATTTTTTTTATTATAATATTTGTCTGCCAGAGAGGTGGCAGAGAGGTTGAATGCGGCGGTATTGAAAACCGTTGAGGGTTTGTGTCCTCCGTGAGTTCGAATCTCACCCTCTGCGCCATTCTATGAACATCTCTGGTATTATTGCAGAATTTAAATTTTTTACTATAAAAATATAATAATATTTTTTTGCGCCCGTAGCTCAACCGGATAGAGTGTCAGACTACGAATCCGCAGGCTGGGGGTTAGAATCACTCCGGGTGCGCCAGATAAAAAGATATTTATGAGACTGATGATTTGCAAATTATTGAAAACTGCTACTGATTTTCTTTATTTAAAGAGCCTTTCTTTAGTGACCCTGAAGGAGTCCGCAACATGAAATGGCAGAATGTGTATATATTCATCAGCTCTACATTCAATGACATGCATGCCGAGCGGGACTATCTTGTAAAAAATGTATTCCCCGAGCTTTACGAGTGGTGTGAAAAAAGAAAGCTTAATCTTGTAGACATAGATCTCCGCTGGGGTGTTACAAGCGCAGATTCAGAAGCAAAAAATACGGTACTTGCATGTCTTAAAAATATAGACAGATGCCGTCCTTTCTTTCTTTGTTTTCTGGGACAGCGCCGTGGCTGGGTACCGGCTCAGGAAGACATCGGCTCAGCGACCATTCAGAATTATCCGGGGCTTGAACCATATATTGGCAAAAATTCTGTTACAGAGATTGAAATTGAACATGCTCTTCTTTCTCCGATGCGGTGTCTGGTGGACAGGATGGAAGAAACTCCAAAGCCTGCCGAACATGCATTATTTTTTTTCAGAAATGATAATTTTACTTTTCTCCTGAATGATGCACAAAAGAAAATATATACAAATGCCGCAGAAAAAGACATAGTTGCAGCTGATAACGAATTAGAAAATTTTAAGAAAAAAGTGCGACAATGCGGAGGCAGTATTACTGAATATGACTGCCGCTGGGAAAAAAGCATTATTACTGCCGAGCTTTTAAGTGAAAACGCTGAGGCTGCAAACGGAAGACTTGTAGATTTCACAGCTAATGGAATCCCGCTTAAAAATATCATAATTGACAAACTAAAAACAGAAATCGAAAAGGAATTTTCAGACAATGCTTTTACAAATATTCAGACATCACTGGAAGCTGATCTTGAGCAGCAGGCTCATTTTATTGAGCAGAATCGTGAAGGATTTGTTCCGCGTGAAGGTGATTTTGACATACTTGATGAATATATAGCCAGCAAAAGCAAAGGGCTGCTTTTGCTGACTGCTCCTGCCGGTCTAGGCAAGACCATGCTTCTGGCAAATTATGCAGATAAGATTTCCGGAAGAGGGCAAAAAATATATGCCCGGTTCTGCGGTGCTTCAGATATGACATCTGATATATATAGCTTGTGGAAAAGCATTTTTGACGAAGCAAATATAAAAATTCCGCCTGTTCCCGATGAGCTGAGACTTGAAATTGATAAACTGTTGGAAAAACTTGCCGGACAGGGAAAATGTATTATTCTTATTGACGGAATAAATCAGCTGCCTGAAGGACTTGATATGCTGACATGGCTGCCCCGTATTCTGCCGGAAGACATGCGGCTGATTATAAGCATTAAAGAGGACGAGATATCTGCACCATACATAGCTTTGTTTAAAAATGACAGCAATGTAACACAGGCATCAGTGCGTCCATTTACAGAAGATTCAGATAAACTTGCTCTCATCACAGCATTTCTGGAAAAATATCTGAAAGCACTGGATGATGAGCATATCTCAGCTATCTGTAATCTGCCTTCATCCGATAACCCCTTATATCTTAAGGTGGTATTGTCAGAACTGCGTGTCTTCGGAGCATTCAAGCAGCTTGAAAATGAAATCAGGCGTTTTGGCAAAAGCCCACTGGAGGCTTTTGATAGTATTCTGAAGAGACTTGAAAACGATCCTGCCTGCTCTGCAATAGAACCTGAAAAAGCAGTACCATTTTTATTCGGACTTCTTTCATGTGCAAGGAAAGGTCTTTCCGAGGATGAACTGACTTTTTGTTTCAGACAGGAGTTTGCCGGAATTTCTGAAGATGATATAAGAAACGCCATAAGGCTGTATATACGCCAGCTCCGTCCTTTTCTTGCAAGGCGTGAGGGCAGAACAGATTTTCTATATGAAAGTTTCATGCTTGCAGCCAAAAACAGATATTTCTGCGAAATAAACCATTTTAATTCCTGCCTTGCCAGATGTTTTCGAAGTCATGCGGATCCTGGTAAAAATTTCCATTTTGAAGGAGAAACAGCACGTTCTTTTTCTGAACTTCCATATCACATGCATAATGCCGGAGATAATGAAACACTTGAAAAAATGTTAGGTGATTATTGCTGGATACACAGCAAGACCAGAATGTGCGGAGTTTTTGCTGCAATTAGTGACTATGAATATGCAGGCGGAGATAATTCGGAATACCATTTGCGTCTGATCCGTGACAGCCTTATTCTTTCTGCTCATGTGCTGGATGTGGATTACAGGCAACTGCCATCCCAGCTCTGGGGCAGATTAGCAGATATAAATCATGAAAAAATACAGGATTTGCTTAATGCTGCGAAAGTTCAGACAAAAGAGATATGGCTTCGTCCCGTACACACATGTCTCAATACTCCCGGAGGAGCACTTCTAAGGATGCTCGCAGGGCATACCGGCTGGATAAATGACATGACAGCATACGGGACAATGTTAATTACAGCTTCTTGGGATAAAACGATAAGAATATGGGATGGAGAAACTCTGTTATGCAAAAAAATACTTACCGGACATAAAGAAATAATAAACATGATAGCTGTTCACGAAGACAGACTGTTCTCATATAGTGAAAATGAAAAGTGTATAAAAGTATGGGATCTGAAAAGTTTTATTTGCATAAAAGATATCGATCTCTCATCTTTCTGGGACAATTCCAATATGAATGGTTCTTTTATGGGGATTTATGCAGGCGAACTGTTGTTCTTAAGAGTAAAAAATAAAGTATTATTCTTTGATATAAAATCATTTGAACTAAAAAAAATAGTTCCGTGGCATGAAGATGGAGGGACAGGAAGCAAAATTTATGCAGTCCTGATAAATGATTGTTTTTATTACTGCTGGAAGATGATAGGAATGATTGCTCAGAAAAATACAGAAATAGCTATAAACAGTGCGACTACAGGAGAAAAAACAGGTTTTTTTGAAATAGGGCAGGTTGATTTTCAGCATATATCTGATGCCGGAGATAATCTGCTGGCTGTCTGTGCCGGAAGCGAGATACAGCTCTGGGATGTTAAAAGCGGAGAATGCATGTGGAAGAAAAACACCTTTCTTGGAAGATATAGCGTTCGCTGGAAAGACAAACTGATTGTATCGGTAATGGGTGGCTATAATGTACTTGATTTAAAGACAGGAGAGATTGTAAAACGTTTTGGAAGCGCAGAAACGGTTTCACTTATTACCGGAATGGTAGTAATCGGTGACAGATTGTTTACAATCCATTCTGACGAAAGAGTGCGCGTGTGGGACCTGTCAAAGGATTACAGCAGAGTCTCGTTTGCCAATGCATTCGGCATGCAGAAAATAATAGGCTTTAACGGAAAACTGGTTGCGACTTCTTATCTTCAGCCGGTAAATATTTATGATATAAAAACCGGAGAATGTATTACCAGGCTGAATGGACATACGGCTTCACCTAATAAGGCGGTTTTTGATAAAGTGCATATAATAACCGGTACCGCATCAGGGGAGATAAAAGTGTGGGAACTGCAATCCGGGAAGTGCGTACAAACCATGCAGGGACCTTCCGGGAATCTGGGAAGCCTCGAGCTTTACAAGGATTATATTATTGCTGTCCCTTATTTTATAACAAGCGATACAGTAATGTTCTTTAATAAATACACCGGAGAGGTTGTACGTGAACTGTTGGGAATCCAGGCTGAAAAATCCATTCTTTATAATGACATTCTGCTGATATATACCGGAACCGGAAAAGACAAACTGGTAATGAAAACAGAAGCGTTTGACTGCAATACAGGCGCACACAAATATACTCTTTCAAATGACATACTTGTTACATGGATAATAATCAGGGACAGTCTTATCACTATACCGGTCAGCGTTAAAAAGAATATCCGTATATATGATATTGCAACCGGAAATGAGCTCTCATGCTTTTCCGTTTCTGAACTTATAAGTAGTACTGCCGATAAAGATAATTTATATGTCAATAGTGCAAGGGTGTATGAAGATAAACTTGTAATGAATATTGCGGATAAAAACAGGCGCGTAATGACCATTATAATAAAACTACAGACCAGTGAACTGCTATTCTCATTTGATTCACATGAAGATACTGCAGCTTTGCTGGAGGTAAAAAATAATATTATCCATACCGCATCTAATGACAAAACCATAAAGCTCTGGGATATTTCAGGGAAGCCACTGGCAATGTTCTGTCCGGACTCCAAGCCGCAGAGTTTTTGTTCTGATAATGAAAGTACATTTATAGTAGCTGATACTGAAAGCAGGATTCTGCAGTGGCTGGCAATTGAAAACCTTACATAAGTTGTCCAGTATATGTTTTCGGTATCATATTTGAAGCTGTGTAGAAATTTTTAAGGTATGTTTCTGTTTTTAAGAGCATAGGATAGAAAGGTAGCTGATGAATAACTTACAAAAATATGTAAATCATTTTTTTGATGACCTGGAAGTGTTTGAAGATGTTGCCAGGGGGCATGCATACAAAGCCTATATCCGTCAGGCTGTCCTTGAATTTCTTGAAAATGAATCAAAAAAAACCGCATTTGCAGTCTATGAAGCTTTTTTTGACAGCTACCGCATTACACTCAAAGGAGAAAAGAATCCTTTTATTGATCTCCTTGATATACTTCTCAGCTATGAGGAAAATGCTGCTACTCTTATCGACAAACAGAGAGACCATTACATACATTCTGTCAATGTTTTCATTCTTGGATTATGCATTTATATCAGCAACTCCGGCTATCGCTCTGTTTTCAACTCGGTTGTTATGAATAAAAATGATTATTTGTATTCTTATGATACAAGACATGAAGAGTTTTTTTACCGCTGGGGTCTTGCTTCACTTTTCCATGACGTAGGTTATCCTGTAGAAATAATTGGCAGACAGATAAGCAAATTCATCGATTTTGCCACTTCAGCTGATGGCAGAACAGGCATGGTAAAGTCTCACCTGGAGTTCGAGAATTTTGAAGAGCTTAACTCCATTGCAGAAGTCGTACCCAAAAGAGAATTTACAAAATCTTATTTTGAGAAATATGAAAGCTGCATATATGTAGATCTGTTAAAACCTATTGATCTGCTTGCCCACAAGCTACATATATCTCTTGATGTAAATTTAAAGGAGATAAAAAATGCTCTGGACAATTTTGTTGCAGTTATGGCAAAAAGCGGTTTTATCGATCATGGCTATTATAGTTCGATAATCATTCTTAAATGGTATGGCTTTCTTATTCAAAGCTGCATGTATAACTTTGAGTACTTTTTTTATCCGGTCCTTGACAGCGCAAGCGCAATACTTCTTCATAATTATTATAAAAATGCAATTATGAAACCACCTTTTTCAAAAGGGAGGCTTTCTCCTTACAGACACCCGATAGCATATATGCTTATTCTTTGTGATGAACTTCAGGAATGGAACAGGGAAGCTTATGGGATAATAGATAAAAAATGTTCTCATGCAGCTGAGGTGGTTTTTATGGTCTCAGACAAGCATCTTGATATTACATATATCTCCGAAAAAGGAGAACTACCCGCAGGGTTTTCAGAGAAAAAAGAAGAACTTTTAAACAATCTCCTTGACTTGAATTCTTTGTTTCCTGAAGGATTCTCGGCAGGCTGTGAGGCAATGGACAGGCTCAGTTTATTATCAGGTGATTTTAAAAATGAAGATGAAATAACCCCCAGGCCTCTTCTTGATAATCTTGAGAAACTGGCAATTGCAATACATGATTTGTTTAACAAGAAACAGCTGGAAAGATATCCTGGAAAACCTCTGGAATATCCATCTTTTGCAGATCTTCCCGATACATTAAAATATTCAAATTTACGTCAGGCAAAAGGAATCACTGAAAAACTTAAACTGATCGGATGTGAGATGAAACCAAAAGGAAGAGCAGGGGAGATGATAAGAGAGATTCCTGAGGACCTGGTAGAAGCCCTAGCAGTGTTTGAACACGAAGAATGGGTAAAGGAAAGAATGGGAAACGGATGGAAATATGGCAGCAAAAAAGATATCGGGAAAAAGATAAGTCCTTATATCATAGAATATGAAAAACTGCCGGAAGAAATAAAAGAACTTGACAGGGACGCGATACGGAATATACCTGAATTACTTGAGATAATAGGAATGAATATTTACAGGAAGTAATCATATAATGAGTCTGGCTGTCCCAATAGATGCTTATATAGCAAATAAATGATATGTTTTCAAAGAGGTATTATTAAAAGCCATAAACACAACTTTTGAGCAGCGCAATTGAAATAATAAATAATATATTAATATCAAAATATAAGATAATGAAAAGAATTAAAAAATCGGGGAAGAAT
>JAJFVM010000145.1 GCA_021371805.1 bacterium | reverse complement strand
AATAATATCTAAAGGATTATCTTCCGATGATAATATTTTCAGGGCATCATATTCTTTTGAAAAACCATCTTCATTTAAAGATATATAATTTCCTGAACCGCTTACCGCATTGATAACACCTGCAATTTCAAGCGCTCTTATGGCTTCTCTTAATACTCCGCGGCTTACACCCAGGGTTTCAGAGAGATAACGTTCTGCGGGCAACCTGTCGCCTTCCTTTAATTTTTTTTCCCTTATCAGATGAACTATCTGATCAACAACAACAGTTGATTTTTTCTGAGTTTTGACTTTTTTAAAAATATCGTTTTGCATGAAATAATATTAATTAATTTTGGTAAATCTGTCAAGTGGTTGTACCAATTTATTTATTGATAAATAATTACCAACCGAATTTAATATATATTTTAGAATATTTATAATGCACTTCTATATTATCATCTTCCAAAAAAATAACCCTGGAAAGGTATTTTAAAAGGAACGTAATTCCATTAAAATAATACACAGAATTCTAATAATACTCTTTATTTAAGAAGACTGTTGCCTTTGGCCAGTAAGATGTAAATCTGTAAACAAGTATTAAAAGCAAATGATTCAAAGATAAAAGGAAAATTGATGACGGCCATAGAAACACTAAAAGATTTGAGGATTTTGATAGCTGCCTATCTTATTGGGGCAATCCACTTTTGCTATGTACTCTCTAAAGTTATAAGCGGAAAAAAACTGACTGAAATAGGCGATAAAAATCCGGGCGGCTGGAATATGGTTTTCAATATTTCCAAAATTTGGGGGATACTTGGAATTATTCTTGATCTGGGTAAGGGTTATATAGTTTATTTTTTTGCATATAACTTTTCTAATCAAGGAAATATAATATTTTTCGGAGCAACGCACAATCAAATTATCGCAATGCTTTCGGGAGTAGCGGTAGTACTTGGCCATAATTACTCGCCATATTTAAAGTTTAAAGGTGGTAAAGGGATAGCAGCTTTTTTTGGATTCCTGCTTGCGATTCACCCAATGACACTTTTCCCGATTGCCATCGGAATGCTGCTGGGTCTTTTTATTGCTAAAAATATGATCTGGTCAATTGGGCTTGGAATAATTTTCCCGAGTATATTTCTTATTTTCTATGAAGATTCAATTATTTATCTGCTGATGGCTCTCTTATTAATTGCTGTAATGGTCCCAAAACAGATAAACAGGTCAATCCCGCTTTCGTTAAATTTTAAATTCAGAAAAGAAAAGACACTTGGCGATTTATTCAAGCCAAAGGTCAGGTAAAATTTTTTTATTTATAAAACTCAACCATAAGGATAATTTCCGTTGTTTTAAGAAATGACCGTTATTATAGTCCTTTAAAGAATAAATTTTTTAAAATCAGTATTAATTGCAATGGTCAAAAAAAGTTTTAAGGAAGTTTTCAGTATTTTTAAGATTGCAAAAAATAAGAGCAACGGGAAAAATATTTTTCCCGGAATTCTTTAACCTCGAGAATGAAGCCAAAATATTAACAGGAAAATCATCAAATATGGAGTCATCCTGCATCATTGGAATAGAAGAATCAGGCGGTTATAATACCCCTGATTAATCGAAATTATGATAAATATAGTTAATTCTTTCCATTATCGGAGGGTGAGTATAAATAAGAAATTTAAGAAGATTGCCTGGTTTAACATATGCAAGATTAGACCTTGCAAGTTTTTCCAGCATATCTATCTGTGTTTGAGAATCGCCCGTTAACTCTACGGCGATCTTATCAGCCTGTTTTTCAAAATACCTTGATATAAAATTTTGCACCGGAATTGCAATATAAGTTATAAGACTGAATACTATAAAAAGAGTAATTACCAGCCTTACGCTTGCTTGAAGCTGCAGTCCTGATTTTAATACATACAGAATAAAAAAAAGAATAATTATCCCTGCCGCTCCCATGGTTATATTTTTAAATATATGTCTGTATCTCCAATGGCCGACCTCATGCGCAATAACGGAAAGTACCTCTTTTTTTGAATATTTATTGAGCAGATTATCATAGATTACAATCCTTTTGGTTTTTCCGATACCAGTAAAATAAGCATTTACACCGTTTGTTTTTTTGCTTGCATCTGCAACAAGTATGCTGCCTATGCTGACCCCAGCCTTTTGCGTTATTTTCATTATCTCTTTTTCCAGTTCCTCATCCTCAAGAGTCGAAAACTTATAAAACAAAGGATCTATGATTACCGGAAAAATAAAGTTGGCAGCTATGATAAATAAGATAAATATTACAACCGCAGCAATCCACCAATGTTCAGGAAAATAAACCATTAAAGCATAAATACTGGTTAATCCGAGAGTGCTTATTATTATATATATGATTCCGTCTTTTACAGCATCGGCAAACCATGCAGAAAGTGTCTGTGTCGAAAGAGCAAATCTGTGATCGATGACAAATTCTCTGTAGTATTGAAGAGGAAGAAGAATCAAGAATAAAATCATACCAAAAAGTACGAATAAAGCTGCCGACAATATTATAGGAATTCTGTTGCTGACATAAAAATTTCTCCAGAATATATAAATTATTCCTGCCATGAAAATCCAGGTCAGAAGTTTTTCGGCAACAGAAATTATAAGAATTATTTTGTTATAGGCTGCTGCCTTATCAAGAAAATCACCGTCAAAATACTTTAAAACATCCTTGCTTTTGGAAGAACCTATAAAAAGCGCTGCAATAAAAAGGATTATAAGCATGACTAATACAATTATCCCGATAAGAATCAAGAAATTAATTGACCATCCGAAATTGCCCATTAACCTTTTAATCATTACATTAATTTACATAAAAAATATTGAAATAGCCAGAATAAACTCTTATTTTAATCGATTCGGATCAAAATTTCATTAAATCATCCACTGTTTATTGAATTCAGCCGATAAATCCGAATCCGCGATAACTGCCTCATATTTTATTATTCAATTAAAAAACAGTGGATTTTACAGGGAAATACGGATAACATTTAACATATCGGGAGCAGAACACTTCTTCTCCGAGTAATCGGCGATTTTTAGTTTTTATATTCAAAAAGGGGAAATAGTGACTTTTCGGACCATAATGTTCAAATCTTTATTTTTAATTATTTTGCTGATATTTTCAGCTTCCGCTCTTCCTTTGAATCTTTATGCGGATACTGTAGAAGATCAGATAAATAATATACAAAAAGAAAAAGAGGAAACTCAAAAAAAAGTCGAAAACGCCAAAAAAGAAGAGGAACAATATATACAACAGGTAAATGATGTTGAAAGCAGCCTGCTTGCTTCACTTACCGAACTTGAAGAACTTAACGGTAAATTAAAAGAAACCAAATCAAAAATAGCAGATCTTACACTCTCAATCTCAATAAAAGAAAAAGAACTTAAAACAATAGAAGGAGAAATAAGCAATCGTTCTGAAATATTAAATAAGAGAGCTGCAGAAATTTATAAGAGAGGCAACAGAAATGTTCTTGATGTGGTATTTAAGGCTGACGATTTTCTTGATTTTTTTACCAGAGTAAAAATGCTTACATCCATTGTGAAGGAAGATATCGAGATAATTAATGAGATTAAAGAAAGAAAAATACTATTAATAGAGTCCAAAAAGAATATTTTAAAAATGCAGAATGAAGAGGTCAGCCAAAAAAATGATCTGGAAAAATTCATAGCAGAAGAAGAAAACAAAAAAAGTGAAATTGAAGTAATTTACAAAAAGAAAAAGGACCTGTTAACGGTTGCAACCGCAAATAAGGAAGCTCTTATAACAATGGAAAATCAGCTTGAACAAAAGGAAAAAGAAATAGGAAAAGTTCTTGAGAGTTATAGCTATGGTTCAGCACCTTCGGGAAAACTTTTATGGCCCGTCCTGGGGCAGATTTCAAGCAGCTTTGGAAACAGGAGATCGGGCTCAGGAAAGTATCGTCTTCATGCAGGTGTAGACATCTATGCCAAGGCAGGATCGCCTATTTATGCAGCAGAAACCGGGCAGGTTATTAAAGCGGAATATGATGGCGGCTATGGTTATTGTATCTTAATATATCACGGCGGAAACTTTGCTACTTTCTATGCTCATCTTTCGGGATTTGCAATAGCGACAGGACAATATGTTCAAAAAGGTCAGCTGATAGGTTATGTCGGAACAACAGGATATACTACAGGACCTCACCTGCATTTCGAAGTAAGAATAAAAGGTGCCGTAAACAATCCTTTAAATTACTTTTAATATAATCTTTTATAAATTTATCTTCAATAGCTTAACCTGGTAATTCAGTATCCGAAACATTTTAAATTAATTCTACAGTTGTGCACTACTATTATAAAAAAATAATAACTTCCAAAAATTTTTTATCAGAACCATTTTTTTCTTTTAAAATATATAACCATATAAATAATAACGGCGATGATTATAACCCAGATAACCGGATAGCTCCACTTCCAGGAAATTTCAGGCATAAATCTAAAGTTCATTCCATATATGCTTGCAATGAATGTGATAGGTATAAATATTGTCGATATGATTGTTAAAATTTTCATCACCTCATTTAACCTGTTGCTCATGCTTGAAAGATAAATATCTATCATATTAGACAGCATATCCCTGAAAGTCTCTATTGAATCTATAACCTGTATAATGTGGTCATAGATATCTCTTATAAAGATTCTTGTGCTGTCACTGACAAGCGATATTTCGCCTCTTTCCAGTTTACTTATTACTTCACGAAGGGGCCAGGTTGATTTTCGCATAAAGAGCATATCTCTTTTTAAATCATAGATTGTCTTTAATGTTTTCTGAGTCGGATTAGTAACGAGTTTATTCTCCACGGTTTCTATTTTTTCCCCAATTTTTTCCAGAACATCAAAATAGTTGTCTATTATGGAGTCTATCAACAAATATGCCAGATAATCCGTGCCTGCAGTTCTTATTTTACTCTTATCGTTTTTCAGCCTGCTTCTTATAGACTCGTAAATTTTTAACGGCTTTTCCTGCAGTGATATTAGATAATTTTTACCCACTATAATGCTTACCTGTTCCAGAGTAATTCTGTTGAGTTTGCCGCCATAGTCGATCGTTTTTAAAACAATATAAATATAGTCAGTGAAATCCTCAACTTTCGGCCTCTGCTCGGTATTTAAAATATCTTCAAGAATCAAGGGATGAAAACCAAAGCAGCTTCCGAGTTTGCTTAAAATATCAATCTCATGTATTCCGTCGATATTTATCCATGTTATTGTCTGATCATCCTTAAATTTAAAACACTGCTCAATATTTTCAATATCCTGCTCAACATACTCCTGAGCTCCATAATCTATTAATTTTATTTTTACTTTATCTACTTTCTTTTCTCCTATATGAATTAGCGAACCTGCCGGCATTCCTGATTTGCTTGATCTTCGTTTAGATGAGTTATTCATAATAACCTCTTGGTTGAATAAAATTTGTTTTTATTATTATTTAAAATGGTGGGCGATACTGGAATTGAACCAGTGACCTCTGCGATGTCGACGCAGCACTCTAACCAGCTGAGCTAACCGCCCCCTCCTCAATTAATACAAATTTTATCAGGATTTTTCAGATAAAGTCAAAGAATATGACCTGAATTGCAAAGTCTTGGTCTATTGCCTGTTGTGTCTTGAATCTGCGAATCTCAGGTAATTATAAAGGAAATCTTGATTTTCTGATTTTAAATTCCATAAGGTAACTTCCCTGCCGATTTTATATATTCTTTTTTAAAATATTCTGGAGTTTCTTACGAGACGGTAAATATACTTTGCCGAGTATAATGAGCCTAAACTTTAACGAACACCAAAAGGATAATTCTTCAAAAATTCAGAGGGAGATAATATGTTAACATTTTTGCATATTTCTTTAGGGAAATGCTTTTTATTACCGGTAATAATAACATCGATTCCCCCATTAAGTGCAACTTCTAAGAATGGTTCATTATTCTTATCAGGAATTGGCTCTTTTAAAGGGATTGTGCGTGATTAAAATAAAGGAAGCGGGAAGAAATATATTACTGCTTTTTAAAGATAAATTTTCTTTAAAATCCATGCCATATTTTCAGCTAAATTTATGAAGGTTTCCACACCTTCTTTGTCATTTAAAATAGCACCTTTTTCCCTTCCTATCGCAATATTCCAATAAGTAGAGCAAGGAATAATGCACTGACTAAGCATAAAAAGGTTGTTTATCTGGTTTAATGCATTAACTTCACCTGCTCTTCTTGCGATTGTTATACCTGCAGCTACCTTTCTTTTAAGCTTCGTTCCTGCAGCTCTGTTCGCATATCCCGTTCTATCAATAAAAGCTTTTGCCTGAGGAGTAATCGAACCAAAATAAGTCGGTGAGCCTATTATAAACCCTTCACTCTCATAAATTTTCTTTATTGCATTATTTACGGGATCCTTTTCGATTTTGCAGAATCCGCTTTGGGTTTTTTTACAGGTGCCGCAAGCTTCGCAGCCATATATGTTCTCGCATCCCAACTGAACAATCTCTGTTAATATCGACTCTTTTTCGAGTTCTGTTTTTATTATTTTCAGAGCCTCGAAAGTATTGCCGTCTTTTCTGGGACTGCAGTTAAATAACGTTACTTTCATTTCTTCCTCTTCCTTTATGTTCTTAGTATTTATGTCTCCTGTCATGCAGACTATTTCATAATTTACAGTTTCAATCAGATCAGGAAGCCCGATTACCGTTATTCTTTGTTTTATTACCTTTATTATTTTAAAACAGGAACAAAAAAATACTACTTATTTTTTCTTTTTTATTAACAAATTAAAAAACAGCCGGATTTTAATTTTTTTAGTTTTACTATTTATTATTCCCTTGCAATATTATCTGGCTGATCCTCCTGTTGACTCACTTTTAGCTACGGCTTCAGCCTTTGCAGTTCTATAAGCTTTTTATATAATCAGTAAATAATTCTATCTTCTTAATATCTGAGGGATCAAACAGAAAAGGTTTAACATCTTGTGCGACCTGAGCTAAATTTAAATTACCAATCTTTGAAACTAACAATTCTTTTATTTTACCGATATCACCTGTTCCGATTTTACTGATAAGGTAACCTTGATCTGGCTTAGCCATACCAAATAAAAAAATTATATCGTATAAATCCCTGCCAAGAGTCCTGTTCCTGTTTAAAACTGAAAAAATCTTTTGGGACAGCAATATTTCCTTAGGCACAACATTTATCAAAGTAAATACATCAAATTTATTAATTATCTTCCTGTCTGCTATGTAATTAATTTTCTGACTTTCTGCATCTATTTCTATTATTATTTTCTGCTCAGGGTGAGAACTCAGACCATAATTATATAAAAGGTCTCTGATTTTCAAATACATAATAAAAGCATTCTTTTCTTTAACAGATACTTCAACCTTATATCCTTCAAGTGAAATCCTTTTCTTAATAATTCGGGAAAGCTCTTCAAAACCACTAAAATCAATTCCAAGATTATCAAAATCCAGATCTTCTGAAAATCTCTTATTACCATATATTAATCTTAGCGCCGTGCCGCCCATAAATACAAGCTTGGAAGAAAAAGTCGAATTGAATATAATGTCAAGAATCTTATATTGGAAATATTCTCTCAATATATTTTTTTTAAAAGATCTTAAGTTTTCAGGATAGAATGACTCAATTTGTTCGAGTTCAAGCATTATTCATATGCTCCCATAATATTTTTGATCTTTTTGATAATTCCCTGTTATTAATAATCTTTAAATATTCTTCAAATTTTATCTTATTTATGACTTCCTTAAACTCTTCAGCATTAATTCTTATTGATTCTATATTAATGTCATTGTTAAGATCCGGTCTGTAATAAAGAAAATCAAGAACTGCTTTTTCAGGACATGCAATTTTATAATATTTGTCCTTATTTTTTATGATATTATATCCAAAAAAAGCATTTGCTCTTATATTTCTATAGCTGAATGTTCCTATATCCGTACTAAAACTATAAGTTCGTCTTGTTGAAACTGAAGTAACAATATAAACACTTTCAGGAATAAGGTTATAATATGAGAGTGCCATTTCGAGAGAAATATATGATGGCGCATAAATTCTGTTTGCTATTTCAAATAATACTTCGTCATTAATCTCTGAATCAGAAAAAATATAACGGTTCTTTATAATCTTCTTTATATAACCTTTTTTCTGCCATTCATTAAGTCTGGAGCGGCCAAAATCAGGATCTATTTTTTTAATATCACTTAAAGTAAATAAAGTGAAATTTTTTAAATTTTCCCTCAATTGCAGATAACGCATTTTTAATTTTATTTCTTAAAAATACTAATTTTAGTACTAATATGAAACAAATTTATTATATAACAGGATCAGACAAATTTCAATATTTAAAAGGAATCACCGAAATCATATTCATGTTCACATTTGCGGAAAGTGTCAAAATATTTGCTGATTGAAGCTAATTTTAATTACTTTCCTATATTAAACATAAAAGTGATTTAAAAAAATGGTTTTTAATTTACAACAAATCGGCGAAGTATTACATTTATTTTCAATCATCAGATCATTTATAATCAAATATTTTTTTAAATCCGATGCGGAAAAATATACAAATTAGTATTGTCAATACTATATTGTACATTATTACGAATTTAAAAAAATTTGGCAGGAATCTTTTTAATTACGAGAGCTTTAATATTCTTAATGGAATAAAAAGCATATCAGTCCTACCGGAATCCTGAAATGTTGATTTCCTATTGGAGAACCAGCACAGGTCAGGAAGTTGATTTTATACTTGGAGATAAAGAAGTCGCTTTAGAAATAAAGTCCGGTAAAATAGTCCATGATATTGAGCTTAGAAATCTTAAAGCACTGCAGGCAGATGAGCCGGCAAAATATTCAGTCGTCGTCAGCTGTGAGAAATATCCCCGGGAAGTCGGGAATATATCAATAATTCCCTGGAATATTCGATCAAATTTAATAAGCTGCATATATCTGATATGCCAATGATAAAAACTCATCAAGATCTTCTTCAAATAAATTCCCGTCTATTGTTAAGTCATAAAGCTTGGCGTTAATATCTATAGTTTCAGCTATTTTTCTGCATATATAATCATCACTATAATAAGCCCAGCTTGCTCCATTGCCACATTGAAATACTATTTGGAAATAATCCGAAGGCATTTCTTCATAAATTTCCAGTGTCGGAGGTGATCCTCTAAACTTTATATCCCCAAGAATTTTAAATATAACTGAAGGATCAGTCTCCTGCGAAAGCCCCAAGAACAACTCACTTTGCAGCATCCACCCTGAAATAGAGCAGGACAGTTCCCCTCTGAAAACAGCTCTTTGACCGTCTAGAAGCATAAATGTAAGTGCTCTTGTTAATTCATAGCTAAGTTTAAAATCAGTCTTCGGAG
>JAJFVM010000144.1 GCA_021371805.1 bacterium | reverse complement strand
CAGCCAAATCCAATCAGCAGAGGTACAAATGATTTGCCATGAAGCCCTATCTTATGCATTATCCTGTCCATAATAAATGCAGCCCGAGCCATATAACCGCTGTCTTCCAGTATGGCAATAAAAACAAATAGCAGCATAATCTTGGGTGTAAAAATTAAAATCCCCCCTACCCCGCCGATAATTCCGTCAATTATAAGTGATTTGAGCAAACCTTCGGGCATTATTCCCGTTAATAAACCTGTAAATTTATTTAAACCCAATCCAAGCCAATTTACCGGATAGTCTCCCAGCTTAAAAACAATCTGGAATAAAATCCACATTATAAAAATAAAAATGGGAAGCCCGAAAATCCTGTTTATCAATACCTGGTCAATTTTGTCACTTACAGATATTTCATTATTTACCTTTTCAACCGTTGATTCCTTTAATGCACCATTTATAAATCCATATCTGGCTTCAGCTATCAGTACCTCAGGTGAATCCCGCATAATATTTGTAATGTGGTTTACCGAATAATCCAATAAATTCCGCAAATTATTAAAAATATCGGTTTTAGGAATATTCCTTAAGAATTTTATGACTTCATCATCCTGTTCAAGTAGTTTTATTGACAGCCATCTGAGATTAAATTTATTTAAGTTGTATGATTTTTTAAGCTGATTCTCAATTTTATTTATTTCATTTTCAATTTCTCCACTATATTTGATTAAAACTTTTTTTCTTTCAGGGGCATTATTGTAAACCTGAATTACTTTATCCAGGAGCTCTTCCACTCCCTTGTTTTTATTACCAACTGTCAGAACTACCGGGGCACCAAGCAATCTTGAAAGCAGATCAAGGTTAACTTTATCTTTAATTTTCATCAGAATATCCGCCATATTAAAAACTATAACCATTGGAACATCAAGTTCTATTAACTGCGTTGTCAGATAAAGGTTTCTGGATAAATTCGAAGAATCAACAATATTTACTACGACATCCGGCTTATTATTAATTATATAATTCCTGGTAACAATCTCTTCCCTTGAGTAAGCTGTAAGACTATAGGTGCCCGGCAGATCTATAAAATTAATCAGATAACCCTTATATTTTTTTTTGCCGGTTTTCTGCTCTACCGTAACACCGGGATAATTCCCTACATGCTGCCTGCTTCCTGTTATGCTGTTAAAAATTGTTGTCTTTCCTGAATTAGGACTACCGGCAAGTGCTACCGTGAATTCCTTAGGCATTTTTTTTCACTTCGCTTATCATGACTTTTACAGCAGCCCCTCTGCCAAGCGCTATTTTATTACCCTTAACGTTAACTGTTATGGGGCCATTTCCATACCGGTTAACAACCATAATTTGCTCGCCAGGTATAAACCCTAAAGACAAAAGACGCATGTTGAAAAAATTCCCGCCATTAATTTTTTCTATTTTATATGATTTATCCACCTGTGCTTCCGACAGTGTTATTAAATTGTTTTTAACGTGCTCCAAATCTGAGTTATTGTCCTTTTTAAACTATTGTTGAAATAAAACTATCTAACCCATATTTAAACGTGTTAGTTATATTTATATAATAAACTTAGATATATATTATTAAGTTAGACATGTATAACTTTATAGATATTTTTAAATATTGTCAATAATTTCATATAAAAAATTTGATTTAATCTTATTCTGAATAGATAAAACGGAGATCTTCCGGTTCATAATAACTTAAATTACAAGAGTCAGTTATGCCCTATGCAGATGAATATATAAGTTTTATATATTTTTTAAATCCTGCTTTTTATATCAAAGATAAAGCCACCGCTTAAACCTTCCAGAGTATGGCTTGCAACCATTACTTTCGGATCTATATTCTTGACAAGAGATTTTAATTTTATAAGATTATTTTTTTTACAAATCACATTAATTATTTTTAAATTTCCGTCTTTTCCGCTGCCGCTGTAGCAGGTTACTCCGAATCCATTTACTCTAAGCTCATCTTCAATAGCATTATCGGGAAGTTTAGTTACGATGTTTACGCTGAGCATGTCTTTTGAAATTTTATTTGAAATTAACATTCCAAGGAAAAGACCTATGGCAAATCCTAAAGCATAAAACAAAATTATAAATATATTTATACCGTCTTTCACCGCATTTGAAATAACGGTTATCGTAACTGTTATAGCTATCAATGCTTCAAAAAAACCTATGATACTGGTTAAGATTTTATTACCTTTTACCATAACTATAAGTCGCACCGTTCCTACAAGTACCTGAATAAGCAATGCTATAAAAGCTATCAGCGACCAAATCAAGATATGTAAATTAAAATCAAACATTTGCTTCCTTTATTATAAAAATATCCCCATGATTTTCCTTAATGCAACTAAAAGAAAAAATAATGAAAATCCGTATTTCTTTGAGAAATAATAGCATTAATATTTCTATTTATAAATAAAAGTATTTGAATTCACGTTTTTTACACATGTTTATATGGGCTTTGTCTAAATATCTGTTCTGCATCTTTTTAAAGAAAATAAAAAAAATCTCCCTTCAGCTATGATTATGCAAAAAAAAATTGCCAAAAATAAAAGAAAACTTATAATATCTCCAACCGATAATGTTGGCTGTATGGACAAATTAAAAATCATATATATATTTAAAAAATGAAACTTGAAACCAGATGCGGTGATATAACGATAGAATTTGAAGTTAAATACAGAAATAGAAAAACTCTTGCGATACAGATCGAACCCTTGGAAAAAATATCTGTCATCTCTCCCATCGGGCTTTCCGAAGATTATATTAAGGAAAAAGTGAAATCAAAAGGAAAATGGATTATAAAGAAATTAACCTCATTAAAGAACCTCGGATATATTCCTTTAAACAGGGAATTTAAAGATGGAGAAAAATTTTTATATCTGGGCAAAAATTATTCATTACATATAATATTAAATTCGGATACTCCAAAGCCAAAGATTGAATTATCGGAAGATGAAATATCAGTTGTTTCTCCATCAAAAAACTATTTAACCCTGAAAGCTGCGATACAAAAATGGTACAAAAAAGAAGCTGTAAAAGTTATTCTTAAAAGAATTAAATTCTATAAACCGTTATTTAAAGTTAAACCTGAAAAAATCAAGATAAAGGAGCAAAAAAGAAGATGGGGTTCATGCACTTCGAGAGGCAATATTTATTTTAACTGGCGGGTAATCATGGCCCCGCCTCCTGTTTTGGATTATGTTATTGTTCACGAAATGAGTCATCTTATACAGCCGAACCACTCAATCCTATTTTGGAAACTGGTTGAGTCTGTAATGCCGGATTATAAAGACAGAAAAAAATGGTTAAAGGACAATGGAATCAAAATGGATTTATAAATTACCGCTAACACCCTGAACTTATTCTTTTTAAATCAATGTTTTTAAAAATATTAAATTATTTTGCAGCATTTACAACATAATACGAAAATAATTATAAAACTCTATAATAAATTTGAATATCGAATCAGTCTATTTCTGTAAAAAGATATAGAATTACATTAGTATCTTTTAAAAATAATAAACGCCTGCTTGATTCTTTAATCTGCTATTTTTAATTCCTCCACTTTTTCTCCATCTTTTTATTATATTATCTCAAAAAACTTTAGAAGGTTTATCTTTTGAAAGGATATAAATGAAGAAAAAAAGTAAAGTAAATTTAATATCAATTATTATTTTTACAATCATGGTTATTGTTTTATCAACCAGTCTGTCGGGATGCCAGGTCTTAAGCAGGTTTACCGGTAGAAGCAGTAACTCTTCAAGTGCCGCAACAGGCACTACAACTTATACGGTTAATAGAGGCACTATTACACAATCGATATCAGCTACCGGAACCGTTGGTTCTTCTGAGACCAAGAACCTTTCAGTACAGGTATCAGGAGAAGTACTGCAATCTACTGATGTAGGAACCCAGGTTAAAAAGGGAGATGTTCTTTTAAAAGTTGACAATACTGATTTACTCACCTCGATAAAGAAGGCACAAATAGATGTTGAAGTGGCAGAAGCTTCAATGAAGACCGCACAAATAAACTACCAGGCAGCTCTGGATGCAAACCATATTGTCATCCAGACAACGCAATTAGATAATCTGTCATCTCAGCAATCAGTAGATGCTGCTGCCAATAGCGCAGATAATACCGAAAGATCGGGAAATGCATCAATTGAAAGTGCACAATTGCCAAAGTTACCGCCCTTGTTTCCAATTCATCTACTGTAAGTTATCTTGGGGTAAGTGATACGGTATCAATAACCGGAGCAACATATGAATATTTTGATATACAGAATTATAAATTAGCCAAAGGAAAGTTTTTTACTTCAGGGGATGTGTCAAGTGCTTCAAAATGCTTCTCATGAACTGAATACTCCTCTTACAGTTATTAAAACCAGTATCGACGTTTTAAGGCTGAACAAAAATGCTTCTAAAACCGATTATGAAGAAGTCCTGGCATTAATAGATAATGAGGTAAACAAACTATCTAAAATATCTGATAAATTACTTGAAATAACAAATAAGAAAACCAGGGAATAATATTATCGAAGTTATAAATTTTTCATCTTTAAACATATTTTATTATAAGGTCATATTTTAAAATATTATAAATTCATATAAATAATTGTAATGCGTAATATTTTATATTATTTTTATTACAGAAAAAATAAAAATATATCTGGGAGGTAATTTGAACTCAAGAGAAAAATTCAATTCGGTTATGTCTTTTGAAGACAATAAAACCACAATGAAAACAGAGTTCGGTTTCTGGGCAGGCACATTAAAAACATGGCTTAAGGAAGGACTTCCAAAAACATCGGACACCCCCTACATGGATGCACTTGATGCCAAAATCGTAAGAGCATCTGAGGATATAGCCGGAAGCGGCGAACTTGCTGATAAAAATATTTTAAATTATTTTAATCTTGATTCTTATCTTGTTAAATTTCCCTTTGATATCTCGCCAGGTCTAACCCAAAAAATAGTCGAGGACAATAAGGATTATACGATATATTCTGACAGTTTCGGACTTAAAAAAAAGGAAGGCAAAATTGCTGCAGGAATACCCATGGTTATAGATTATCCGATAAAAAACAGACAGGATTTTTATAAATACAGAGATCTTTATGATATTGATTTTAAAAAAAGACTACCTGAAAATTGGGTTAATTTAAAAGAACAATTAAAAAACAGGGATTACCCGATACGGCTTGGCGGAGGTCCCTACGGGTTTTCTTTCTTCCCAAGACATCTGATGGGTGATGTTGCCTACATGATGAGCATGTATGATGACCCGGAGTTTCTAAAGGAGTTTAATGACTTTTTTATGGATCTTGTAATGAACTACTGGTCGCTTATATTAAAGGATGTCGAGATAGACTGTATTTTTATTCTTGAAGATATCGCTTATAGAACAGGCTCATTTATATCCAAAGAGATGTTCAGGGAATTTTTAACACCTTGTTATGTTAAGTTCATAGATTTTTTGAGACAGTTTAAAATCAAAAACATCCTTGTTGACTGCGACGGACTGATAGACGAACTTATACCCTTATGGATAGAAGCAGGAGTGACCGGTATTTTTCCGATTGAAGCAGTAAACGATGTTTCTGAAATCAGGAAAAAATATCCCAGGCTTCAATTAATGGGAGGTATTGACAAAAAGCTTTTATTTAAAGGTGGAACAAGAAAAAAAATAGACACTGAACTTGAAAAAATAGAAAAATTATTGGATAAAGGCGGCTATGTTCCTCATATAGACCATGCCGTCTCGAAAGATGTCACCTGGGATAATTTCAAATATTACAGGGAAAGGTTAAATAACATTATTGACAGGAAAGGGTAAAAATAAAGGTAAATTATTGAAAATTATTATTTATCTTTTCTTGAAAATTTACTTGCCAGACTCACCAAAAAAATAAACAGTCCAAAACTTACAATCAAAATACTTATCCCGATTGGCATACCCCAGCCTAAAACTGACTCCATTAAATATTCCTTTCCTCGTTTTTAATTGACCGAATTTTTTACCATGAATCAATATATCTATCGATACCGATCTAATTATATAAACATTGAAACAAGTATGATCAGGTTGCTGGTTATTTTCAGTTAAAATAATTATATATAGTAATTAAGAAGCAATTTTTTTCTATTGCTGCCGATTTCTATTATTTGAATCGCCGCATCTTTAATAACTATATCCAAACCTAAAAATAAAAGCAGCAGAATAATTTGTTAAAATTTAATTTATGCAAATTTTATAGATTTAAATCAGCAGAAGTTATTTCAAATGGAATTGATCTGGAAATGTTTAAAAAAATAAGATAGACGAAAATATCTTTATAAAATTTAAAATAGACAGAAATAAAATTATCTTGCTTTCGGTCAGCAGGTTAGACAAGGAAAAAAAGTAGGCTTGCTTCTTAATGCTTTAAATCTTATTAAAAATAAAATTGATTTTCAATTCAAGAATTGCTATTTTTTTCAGCTTCTATTTTCATTCTGGCTTCTTTAAAAAACGGTTCGGCAAAAGACGATAAAAATGTTCTTTCCTTGAAAGTCTTTTTTTCAAGCGTTTCCAAAAATCCTTTGAATTGATTAAAATAGGATCCATAAATATGATAGCTATCCGCCATATCAGCATAACGGCCGACTTGAACTGTTTTGTTTATTTTTTTTGAAACCTCTTCTGCTATCACTCTTTGTAAATCTGTCAGGGCAAATATATTCATAAATGCAGCTTTATAAGCGTCTCTTGAACGCCAGTGCGTATTCATGTTAAGCACCAAACCTCTTTGCGGATCTTCCAGAATACGAAACCACAGTCTTTGCAGACAGGGAGGCTCGTGATCTTTTGCATCGATTTCCGGATCCCATGTAATAGCCTGCGACCTTCTGGTGTAAACACAATCCGCCAGATTTTCAATAACGGTATTAATTTGGTTTATATGTCCGTTTGCTGTTTTATAATTAAACAATCTGTCATGATAGCTATATGACCAGCCATGACTTCCAATCCAATGATCATGAATACCCAGAACAACTTCCTGACGATATACTTCAAGCTCATCGAGCCCGGTTGGCAAAGCCCTGTGGATCCTTGGCTCTGCAAACGGTTCATGAATAATCATTATCATAGAAGCGTCTCTGCTGGGAGGGTCATTCGGTTTATCATATTGCGTTTTGATTGCAATACCATTTTTCCATACCTCTATCAGTGATTTTTCCCAGGATTCAGGTAATGACTTGCCTTCAACTTTCAAAACAGGAATATCCCCGCTGCTGAAAATTGCTTCCATATTTACATTTTTTTTATCTGTCATCAGCTTACCTCCCTTATATTTTTCATCTGTTTTGTTTTGAAATTAAAAATTATCCTACAAATCCTTTTTTGAAATTACAGCTAAAAATGCCGCTAAAAGTTTAAAAACATATAATTTAAAATGTTAAAAGAAATACTTAAAAGTATCAAATTATTTAAATCAAAATAAATAACTACTCTACATAAAGAACCAGTCCTTTTAAATATTCTCCTTCGGAATGGAAAATACTTACAGGATGATCGGCTGGCTGACTTAACTGATATAATATTTTTACATCTCTCTGCGCAGACACTGCAGCCTGGAATACTGCTGTTTTAAAATCTTCCCTTGAAACGATCTGGGAGCATGAAAATGTAAACAATATTCCTCCAGGATTAAGGTTCTCGAGTGCTTTCTTATTTATTCTTGCATATCCTTTAAGACCCTGCTTTAAAGCATTTATATGTTTTGCAAATGCTGGCGGATCAAGGATAATTACATCATATTTTTCTTTTAAATTATCCAGAAAACCAAATACATCTTCGGAATAGGATAAGTGATTTACCGATTTTCCAAAATTAAGTTCGATATTTTTTTCTGTCAGTTCAATTGCTTTTATGGAGCTGTCTATGCTATGTACACAGGATGCACCTGACTTTAGTGCATATACGGAAAACCCGCCGGAATATGAAAAAGTATTTAAAACTTTTTTATCATGACAAAAATCTTTCAGCAAATTCCTGTTTTCACGCTGGTCAATATAGAAACCCGTTTTTTGTCCCTGGGCAACATCAATAAAAAAACTATTGCCATATTCATTTACAACTATCTCCTCTTCTTTACCGTAGACATATTCATCCCGGATTTCAAATTGAGCTTTATGCGGCAAAGTCTTGCTGCTCTTATCATAAATTGCCTTTATATAATTTCCCATCAACTCAATCAGCAATTTTTTAAATAAATCCAGATGTTGATGCATTCCGACAGAGTGAGCTTGAAAAACCGGAACACCGTTATAGCAATCAATAATCAAACCCGGAAGCCAATCTCCTTCCGCATTAACAAGGCGAAAAACATTAAGATTCTTATTATTAAAAAACCTTAGTTTCTGTCTTAAGTTAATTGCATCTGCAAGTTTTTGCCTCCAAAAATCTTCGTCAATATTTTCCTGTTTAAAAGAAAAAAGTCTGACTGCAATAGAGCTTGGCTGATAATGACCGGTAGCAAGATATTGATTATCACTGCTGAAAACCTCTGCTATATCGCCTTCATTAATTTCCTCTTCAATTTCTTTGATTGCTCCGGAAAACACCCACGGATGAAAACGAAGGACTGATTTTTCTTTTCCGGGCTTAAGTATGATTTTAATAAATTTCTTTCTCATTTTTTGTTTAGTTTTCTGTTGAAAATTTATTATTAAAATACTATTATTTTAATAAACTGCAAGCATAAAATCCGTATACCTACCAGATTATGAAGCTTGCACCAATCTTGTACCCTCTGTTCTTTGAAAGAATGTCAACAAGAAACAAACAATATAAATAAACATAAAATTTTTTTTATTGTTTTCTTAAAGGTTCTTCAAGCTTTTATTTTAATATAAAAAAATTTATATATTAAAATAAAAATAATAAAATAAATATGGTTAAGAAAATATTTAAAATCCTGAGAGGAGGTAGCAATTTGAGTCCTGATTTAAAAGAAAAACCCAAAAAAAACGGATTTATAAAGGAATTTAAAGATTTTATAATGCATGGAAATGTAATCGACATGGCTATCGGAATCGTCATTGGAATTGCATTCGGAGCAATAGTAAATTCGGCGGTTAATGATATAATTATGCCACCTGTAGGTTTACTCTTGGGCAAAGCAGATTTCACAAATCTATTTGCTGTTTTAAGACAAGGGAGCACCCCCGGACCTTATGTATCTTTAAGTGATGCAAAAGCAGCAGGTGCGGTAACTTTAAATTACGGAATTTTTATTAACACAATTATAAGCTTCGTAATCATTGCTCTTGTTTTGTTTTTTATTATTAAAGCTGTTAACCGTATGCAAAAAAAAGAAGAAGCAAAGCCGGCTGACACAAAAGAATGCCCTTTCTGTTATACAACGATAAACATAAAAGCCGTAAAATGTCCGAATTGTACTTCAGATTTAAATAAGTAGAAATTTTTACAGGTGAACTTATATTACTTGTCGATATGAGCAGATACGGATGTGAATTTTTATCTCATACCGCAAATCATGTAAGATTAGGTGCAGCATCATCTGATCAAATAATAAGCGAACTAACAGTTTCAAAAAATGCTATTGAATCTCATATAGGCAAGCCATGTGTGCTTTTTGCGTGGCCTTATGATAACTATTCTGATTCTGCCGCTTATTTAACTCCAAAAGCGGGTTATAGAGGCGGTGTTGTCTATGAAGGCGGAATAGAAGACGTAAGAGCAATAGACTTAAGAAAGATCAGAAGGGTTATAATTAACGGATATAATGATGCAGCCGGTTATACAAAATTATTAAACCTCCAATAAAAATTCAATAGCCGAAATCTTCCTTCAATCAATTTCTTTGCTGACTGGAAATAAATTTGCTATTATAACTAATTTGTTGCTAAAATCGCTTTAACAATATCAACCGGATTTTATTACTTTGTATTAATAAATAATTATGGCTAAAAAGACAAAAATAATTTGCACGATAGGTCCGTCCAGCAGGCCGCATAAAATACTTGAAAGTTTAATTTTGGGAGGCATGGATGTTGCAAGAATAAATACATCTCACGGCACACAGGAAGAAATTACGAAAACCATAAAAGATATAAGAAATATTGCAATGCTTCATAATAAAAATACCGCAATTATGCTTGACCTTCAGGGCCCAAAAATCAGAGTAGGCCAGTTGGACAAGGAAATAAAACTAAAAAACAACCAAAAAGTGATTTTTACTATCATAGAAAATAACGAAAATCTGAAAGGTTACATCGATAAAGGCATAGATATTATTAATGTTGGTTATGATAAATTTCTTGATGATATTAAAGAAAACAGCACTATCTTCCTGGATGATGGTCTTCTTGAATGCAGAATTTTAAATATATACAAAGAACAGTACTTTTGTGAAGCTATTGTAATAAGGGGCGGCGTACTTAAATCTCATAAAGGTATTAACCTTCCCGGACTTTCTGTCAGCATAGAATCAGTAACTAAAAGAGATCTTGAATTTTTAAATTTCGGTATTAATATCGGGGTTGATTTCATAGCCCAGTCATTTGTAAGACAGGCAGAAGACGTAAAACAGATCAAAGATATAATCAGAAATAAAAAAAGCCATATAATGGTAATTGCAAAGATAGAAAAGCACGAGGCAGTTTCAAACTTCAGCAGCATACTAAGACAGGCAGATGGAATAATGATTGCAAGAGGAGACCTTGGCGTAGAAATAAATCAGGAGGATATTCCATATATTCAGAAAGATATAATTAAAAAAACAAATCTTACAGGCAAACCTGTAATTACCGCAACTCAAATGCTGGACTCCATGATAAGAAATCCAAGACCTACAAGGGCAGAAGTAAGTGACGTTGCAAATGCAATCCTTGACGGCTCAGATGCAATTATGTTATCAGGCGAGACTGCCGCCGGCAAATTTCCTCTTGAAGCTTTTGAAATGATGGTAAGAATTATAAATAAGACAGAAAGTACACTTGATTACCAGGAAATTATTCAAAAAAAATTTGAAGTAAGACAAAATACCATAACTGAAGCAATCAGTTTTGCATCCTGTGAAATCGCAAATGAATTAAGCTCAAAAGCAATAATAACCTCGACCCAATCAGGAAATACCGCAAGACATGTTTCAAAAAATAAACCAAAAAGTGTAATAATCGGAGCTAGCCCTTATGATTGGGTAATTAAACAACTTATGATTAGCTGGGGTGTAATACCGGTTAAGACAAATTTTACCGATAATATAAATAAATTAATCGAAGAATCAATAAATGCCGCAAAAACCCTTAATTTTATAAACAAAGGTGATACTGTAGTTATCACAGGCGGCGTAATGATTAACAAGCCAGGCAGCACAAATTTTATTAATGTAAAAGAGGTTGAATAATTTTAACTGCTAAAGCTCTTTACAGAACTTTTCCAGCCTGTCCATTCCTTCTTTAATTTTGTCCATAGTCGCAGCATAGCTTATTCTTATAAAATTATCATCTCCGAAAGCTCTTCCCGGAACAACAGCTACTTTTGCTTTTTCAAGAAGCTCGCCTGCAAATTCAAAAGCATTTTTTACTCTGCTGCTAAATAACGCAGAAATATCAGGAAAAACATAAAAAGCACCTTCGGGAAGACTGCACTTTATTCCTTTTATGCCGTTTAATCTTTTATAAATATAATCTTTTCTTTTTTCATATTCGATGCGCATTCTCTCAACAGAATCCTGATTCCCTTTTAATGCTTCCAGTGCCGCCCATTGAGCAGGAGTGCATGGGTTAGATGCTGATTGGTCCTGGATCTTGGCCATTTGTTTTATTATTTCCTTATCTGCCGCACAGTAACCTATCCTCCACCCGGTCATTGCATAAGTCTTTGAAACAGCATTAACTGTTATTGTTAAATCTTTAAGTTCTTCACTTAAAGAAGCTATACTGTAATGTTGTGCATCGCCATAGATGAAGTTTTCATACACTTCATCGGAAATGATAAAAATATTATTTTCCAGACATATTTCACCGATATCCTCGAGTTCCTTTTTTGAATAAACTGCTCCTGTCGGGTTGTTAGGGCTGTTGATTATTAACAGCTTGATTCTCCCGGCATTTTCTTTTACCAACTTGTTAAGATTTTCAATATTAATTTTTAAATCTTCATTGAATTCGACTTCAACCGGTTTTCCTTCAGATAGAATTACCTGCTGGGTATAGCTGACCCAATATGGTTTTGGAATCAGTACGATATCCCCGCTGTTTATAAATGTCCTGATAATTACATCAAGCACCTGCTTGGCACCATTTCCGGCAAAGATATTTTCAATACCGTATTTTATATTATTATCTTTATAAAATTTCTCCATAATTGCCAGCTTCAGTTCTTTTATGCCGGTTGAGGCTGTATATCTGGTTTTATTTTCATCAATTGCTTTTTTAGCAGCATCTTTAATATTTGAAGGAGTATCAAAGTCAGGCTGGCCTATACCAAACCTGATTACAAAACTGCCTTCTTTTTTTAACTGCAGATCAATTTCATCTGCCTTTTTTTCCAAAGCAAATGTCGGGCTTTCTTCCAGATTTAAAACTCTTTTTGATAAAAAATTATCAATTGTTAAGTTTGAATCAGCCATTTTTACTCCCAAAGTATTAAATAAGTTTTAAATTTTCGGTTTTTATATGATATATGAATTTATTTCTAAAGTAAAACAAAATAACATCGCTTCGTTTGAGGAAGCAAATGACATATACTCGGAAAATAAATATCCTGAAAAATTTAATCAGGGATGGCTTATATCTCAAACCATCCCTGATTAACAATATCTCTTAGAAATACCTTTATAGACACTCTCGCACTGAAGTGTGTGGAACTCTGCCTTGCGGGTTATTAGATTTAAATTAAAAACATACAATCAAAATCTTGATTTCTATCTTATACTATTCCTTGTGCTACCATAGCTTCGGCAACTTTTATAAATCCTGCTATATTTGCTCCCACAACCATGTTGCCGGCAACACCGTATTCTTTAGCAGCCTGACTTGCCTTATTGAAAATATTTATCATTATATTTTTAAGTCTTAAATCCACTTCTTCAAAACTCCATGAATACCTCATGCTGTTTTGAGACATTTCAAGAGCTGAAGTCGCTACACCACCCGCATTGGCAGCCTTTGCAGGTCCGAATAATACGCTATTTTTCTGGAACAGGTTTACTGCTTCAATAGTGCAAGGCATATTTGCCCCTTCTCCAACAGCAAAACATCCATTCTTAATCAATTTTTTAGCCGCATCTTCATCTATTTCATTCTGAGTAGCACAAGGAAGAGCTATATCACATTTAATGTCCCATATGTTTGAACAACCTTCATAATACCTGGCAGTTGAAGAATTTATGGAGCACTCCTTGATTCTCTTCCTTTCTTTTTCTTTAACAACTTTAACACTGTTTAAATCTATTCCGCTTGAATCAAAAATAAAACCATTTGAATCACTCATGGCAATAACAGTACCTCCAAGCTCTGTTACCTTTTGATGAGCATAGATTGCAACATTTCCGGAACCGGATATTACAACTTTTGAACCCTTGAATGATTTTCCATTAGCCTTAATAAGTTCATCCATAAAATACACCAAACCGTAGCCTGTTGCTTCTGTTCTGACAAGGCTGCCTCCAAATTCAAGGCCCTTACCAGTTAAAACTCCTTCATATGAGTTTTTCAGCCTTTTATACATTCCGAACAGATACCCGATCTCTCTTCCTCCGACACCTATATCTCCTGCCGGCACATCAATATCTGCGCCGATATATTTTGAAAGTTCAGTCATAAAACTCTGACAGAATCTCATTACTTCCATGTCTGACTTTCCTTTTGGATCAAAATCACTGCCGCCCTTGCCTCCGCCTATGGGAAGACCGGTAAGAGAATTCTTTAAAATCTGTTCAAAACCCAGAAATTTTATAATACTTGGATTAACTGAAGGATGAAATCTTAATCCACCTTTGTATGGGCCTATTGCGCTGTTAAATTGTACTCTAAATCCCCTGTTAACATTGATTTTACCTTTATCATCAATCCACGGAACTCTGAACATTATCATTCTTTCCGGTTCTACTATTCTTTCAAGAACTCCTGCCTTGATATATTCAGGGTGTTTTTCCAAAACGGGTTCAAGGCATACTAATACTTCATCCACGGCCTGGTGAAATTCCGGTTCATTTGGATTACGTCTCTGAACCACATCCATTATCTCTTTAATATAACTCATTTTTGCTCCTTCGTTTTTTTATATATAAAATACTAAATTTAAAAATAACCCGTAAAATAAAAGAAGCACTACAGTTTATATAATAAGTTAATATAAACTTAATGCTTCTTTGCTGAAAACCAGGCAACACTGCCTGCAAATATTTAATTTTTAATTAAAACTCTTAAAAACCTGATATTTTTTAATCTTTGGATCCAGTATATAACAGCTATTATAAATATTAAAATTTTTTGAAATTATAATAAATCAAATTAATAATTGCAACTGCATTAATTTTATCCCTCCATCCTCACCCCTTTAGGACCCATTTCCTTGATCCTTATGGACCCTGCACCTGTACAATAATATAAAATTTATTTTTTTATGGCTTTTATAATAAATTTAGCCTAAGATTAAATAAAATTTTATTTAATTATTTAATTAATGCTTCATATTAATAAATTTCAATATGACTGATGTTGTTACAGGTGCAAATGGTTACCTCGGTAATGTTTTGGTTAAAGAACTGCTGAAAAGAAACCGGAAAGTAAGAGCACTCGTTAGAAATACTTCAAATCTTGATTCTTTAAAAAATCTGGACATTGAAAAACATATCGGTGATATTGCAAGTATGGACTCTTTGTGCAGGACATTTGAAGGAGCTGATGCAGTTTATCATCTTGCCGGCAGGGTATCGCTTATGCCATGGGAAAACCGTATATTGCATAATGTAAATTATTTATGCACAAAAAATGTAATCCAGGCTTGTAAAATCTGCAAAGTAAAAAGATTGATTTATACAAGTTCCATCCATGCATTAGAAGAACCGCCGGAAGGAGAAACTATAGACGAGCATACTCCTTATTGTATAAACGGCAGAAAAAATGCTTATGACAGTTCCAAGGCAAAAGCAAGCATGGATGTATTAAAAGCTGCACAAGAAGGTCTGGATGCCGTGATAGTGAATCCTACGGGTGTAATAGGCCCTTATGATTATGCAATCTCCGCCCTGACTAAAACTTTTATAGACTTTGCTAAAAAAAGGTTAAAGTTAACTATTGAAGGTGCATACGACTTTGTAGATGTGAGAGATGTGGCAATAGGTCATATCCTGGCTTATGAAAAGGGTAAAACAGGTGAAAATTATATTTTATCAGGAGAAAGAGTTACCGTTACGGAGTTGATGCAGATTCTTGAAAAAACTACCGGAATTAAAGCCCCCAATCATTATCTGCCGGTTTCTATTGGGAAATTAGTAGGGTCTCTGATGCCGATATATTACCGGAGTACAGGAATCAGGCCATATTTTACACGATATTCGGTAGAAGTCCTCTGCGGCAATTCCTTTATAAGCCACGAAAAAGCTACAAAAGAACTCGGATACCATCCCAGACCGGTCATGGAATCTGTCAGAGATACAATTACATGGTTAAAAGAAATGGGCCATATATAAAAAACATATAGCCCATAAGAATTTAAAATTTATTACTTTTATGAGACTTCTTATTATTTCTAAAATAAATTAAAGCTGCACAATATATTAAAATCAGTTAAAAATAAACAGTTTAACTTTTTTTATTCAAGAGTAAATAAAACTGTTACGGTAACCATAACTTCCTTTTCAACTGTACTGGTATCATAAGTACCATAATCGGATACATCAGTAGAATTGACAGGAAGAACCTGTACAACACCCATGTTTGCAGTCTTGATAGTGCCTATCTTTTTACCGGTCCCTTCAGCAATCTTTTGTGCGCGAGCTTTGGCATCTTTTACTGCATCTGCAAGCAGATTTATCCTGAGCTCAGGAAGATTAGTAACATAATATTGAATACTGTTTATTGAAAAAATTACTCCGCTGTTAATCAAATTCTGAACATTTTTAGATAAATCCGTCAGCTTCTGTATTTCCTTTGACTGAATTTCCACATTCTGTCTTAATATATATTCTTTTGCAGCATTGGGATCATACATGAATGGTGCGTCCATATAAACCGGGGAAATCTGCAGATCCTTTTCATTAAAACCGGCATCGGTAAAGAACTTCTTTACAATTCCTTCATCGGTTTTCATTTGAGAATAGCCCGATTTTAAATCTTCTGCCGGAACGTTCCTGGAAAATCCGGCGGAAAATTTTGCAATATCGGAGTTAACTTTCTGTTTAAATGAACCTGTGACCCACATACTGTTATCAGCAGTTCTTACTTTATAAAATGTAAAAGAAAAAATCAGGATACCTATTATGAAACAGATTCCGACAATAGTTCCGAAATAAATTAGCTTGTTACTCTTTTCCATCAAGTCTCCTCTGCAAATTTATGTAATTTTTTATTTTAGCCCTAAATACTATATAAAGTTATTTTATCATTTTTACGACAAGACTTCCATATTAATAAGTATTTATAAAAGTTTTAAACTAAACAAATGTTCAAGGACTATCTTTAAACTGCAAGACAGTCAAACGCAAGGCTTATGACAATTAAGACAATTTCCAGCATCTTATTCCTTTTCCACGAGGTTTTAAATTTCCTGGATATTCTATAATAATTTATGAATAATTGCCCCTAAAATAATCTAAAAAAAAATTATTAAAATAAAAATTTTCATATAATGTTTATTGTAAAACTATATTTTAAAATTTTATCGATTATAATATATAGAAATCTTAAAATAAT
>JAJFVM010000142.1 GCA_021371805.1 bacterium | reverse complement strand
TAATATAAGTTTACTTTTCCTTTAAGTTTATGTGTCCCTGTAGCTCAGAAGGATAGAGCAAAGGATTCCTAATCCTTGTGTCGGCAGTTCGACTCTGCCCAGGGACACCATCAGACTTTAATATTGCTTATATAGCTTATTAATAATAATTTTTATCGTTCGAATCCTCCCTCCCCAAGGAAGGGAGAGCGGGCCTTTCATATCCAGAACTTTGGCTTTAAAATTATTTGTTATTCCTTGCATTCCTTTTGCAGAAAGATATTTATCAAACATTTTGATAGCAGGTGCTTCAGGATTTAAATATGCAGTCATCAAAGCATTTTTGGTGTCAGGTCTGGGAGATTTAAAATTTCTTAAAAGCTTTTTACCTTTAAAGGCAACATAAAGACCCGATAAGGCTATAAATATCATTTGAAAAATATAAATCAAATTGATATAAATTAATGTTAAATAAAAATATTGGAAGGTATAAAAATAAATGGGTAATATATTTTCAGACAGAATATCGGATGTACCAAGGTCATTCATAAGAGAAATCCTTAAATTAACAGCTGATGAATCCATAATCTCTTTTGCAGGAGGATTGCCAAACAGGGATTTGTTTCCGCTGGATGAAATTAAAAAAGCCGCCAACAAGGTTCTGGATACAGCCGGCAGGGATGTTTTGCAGTACAGTACTTCTGAAGGTTATTGGAAATTAAGGAAATGGATAGCAGAAAGATACGAGTCAAAGGGAATTATCGTAGCACCGGAAAATATCCTTATTACTTCCGGTTCGCAGCAAGGGTTTGACCTTTTAGGCAAAACCCTTCTTAATGAGGGGGACAAGATTATCATTGAAGAACCGGCATATCTTGGTGCCATTCAAACTTTTTCTATTTATCGCTCCAAGTTTTTCCCAATCCCTTTAACTATGAATGGAATAGACACAGATATCTTAAAAAAGATAACTACTGAAGAAAATATAAAATTATTTTATTGCGTACCAAACTTTCAAAATCCGGGAGGAATCAGTTATTCAATAAATAATCGCAATATAATTGCAAGCCTGCTAAAAAATAAGGATACCCTGATTATTGAAGACAATCCTTACGGTGAGCTGAGATTTCTGGGAGAAGAAAAGCCGTCTTTTTACCAGCTGATACCTGAAAATACCGTATTGCTGGGTTCATTTTCAAAAATTGTTGCACCCTCTTTCAGAATTGGGTGGATCGTTGCCAAACCTGAAATAATGGAAAAGCTGATTATTGCCAAACAGGCATCTGATCTTCATACCAACTACTTCGGACAAAGAATAATTTTTCAATACCTTAATGATAATAATATAGATGAGCATATAAGCAAAATCAGACAGGCATACGGAAAGCAAAGAGATGTAATGATTGATGCAATCAGGGAAAATTTTCCCGAGGAAGTACAGTATACTCAACCTGAAGGAGGAATGTTTCTCTGGGTCACACTTCCGGAAGGGTTATCGGCAATGGAGGTATTTCAACAGGCAATTGAAAAAAAAGTAGCTTTTGTTCCCGGTGATCCTTTCTATGTAAATAAAAAAGATGTGCCTACGATGAGGCTGAATTTTTCAAGCGTAGATGAAGATACAATACGGATTGGAATAAAACGTCTGGGAGAAGTCTTAAAGTCTATGCTTTCCTAGAAGATCAAAAAAATCCCTGTCATTTATTTTTCATGCAGGTGTTATGTACATCATGATAACAGAGATTTTCATATAATACCGGAAAGAGTCTTTTAAAAATCTGCTCAGCATAAGTTTAAGTAGAACCATATCTTCACTATCTCTTATCTTTTTTGGAGCTTTTCATTTTATTTATCCCCCAGAATAAGACTCCAAGGCCCATAAGAAAAAATCCAATTCCAATCGGGCAGACCAGAAAAATACGATCCAAAGACCCGTCATAACCTCCCCCAGGCTTCCGAGATATTGGGCGAGATTGAACGTAAAAGAATCATAATTGTCTATTATCAAAATATCCGGGTTATTTCTTATGTTTTTCTTCATTTCTTATTTCCGTTTATTTTTTATATTTATAATATTCTTTTAAATTTTAATAAAACTTATG
>JAJFVM010000127.1 GCA_021371805.1 bacterium | reverse complement strand
ATATACTCATGCTTATTATATATGCCTTTAGCAATATGAAGGCCTTCTTTGGAAAGAGACAGATAGCCATATTTTTCATGGTTTACAAGACCCTTCTTTTCCAGCTTGGAAACAGCATCCACGACAGATGGGGTCTTGACTTTTAAAAACTCAGCGAGTTCTTTTACCCTTACGACCTTCTTGTCGATATTGATAATATAAATACCTTCCAGGTAATCTTCCAGACAATGAGACAACATACCTGTTTCTTTATTTTTCTCTTTTTTCAATTCTTTATTCATTATAAAAGTAAAAATATATTATTTATTAATATTTATTAAAAATCCTTTTTACGGGGTATATCTGCTTTTTTATTTGTTTTTAAATAATTTTTATTAAAAATTTATTTCTTATCAGAGTCAAATTTTTGTTTTTTTAATTCTTCCTCCGGACAGTTGTTTTTAATCTTACAGGAATCACATGAATCCCCGCAAGAACCTTTACCCTTTAGTTCTTTTCTCAGGTTTATTACAGATAAAACAATGGAACCTGTTACTATAATAATTATTAACGTTATCTCAACAATTCTATACATAATTTTATATGAAAAACCTTCCTGTCTGATAAACTATAAACGAGACTATCCATGCCAGAGATAAAGTAAAACCAATCTGAAAAAACATTTCTTTCGTGCCTGCCTCTTTTCTGAAAACCGCCAGACTTGCTATACATGGAAAATATAAAAGTGAGAAAATCATGAAATTATAGCCTATCAAAGGGTTATATTGCCCAGATATCGAGGTTTTTAAATCAGAAGAATTTTCCCTGGTCTTACTTATACTGAATAAGGTCCCTATCGTTGATACTACTACCTCTTTTCCTGCAATACCTGAAACAGACGCAAGTGAAAGTTTCCAGTCAAAACCCATTGGTTTAAAAACAGGTTCAATAAAGTGACCTATTCTGCCTGCTGCAGAATACTCGATTTTTTCTGTTGTCATTTCTTTTTCTGTTTCCATAACTTTATTATCATAAAAATCCTTTGTTATCTGACCTGAATAATAGGAATCTCTAAGATCATTTAGCTGATCTTGATAATTACGGGAATAATTGTTTCCTATCATGGGAAACGTAAACAGAACCCACATAATTATAGATAATGCTAAAATAACTGTCCCTGCTTTTTTTATATATTGCCATGTTCTCTCCCACATATGTATCAATACTCCTTTAATTGTAGGAACACGGTATGGCGGCAATTCCATAACAAAGGGTTCGGCTTCCCCTTTAAACCTTGTGACCCTGAGCAGCTTAGCCATCGCAACGGCCATCACGATCCCGATTAAATATATTGAAAAAATAATATTGCCGGAATTTTTCGGAAAAAATATTCCTGCAAAAAGTATATATATGGGAAGCCTTCCGCCACAGCTCATAAAGGTATTTATGTGCATGGTTATCAGTCTGTCGCTTTTGTCTTCAAGAGTCCTGCCACACATATAGGCCGGTATCGTACAGCCAAATCCAATCAG
>JAJFVM010000123.1 GCA_021371805.1 bacterium | reverse complement strand
GCAATATCCGTCAAATTCTTACCGTTAAATGTTTACACGTATTAATATAATACACACTACACGTGTCTGTCAACTGTCATTAAAGTGGTGTCATTTAAGTGGATTTCATTTTAAATTTTCATATTTAGTTTAAAATTATATGAGGTCATGTTTTTTTGGACTATACGGAAATTCCAGATAGCTGAGTTATCTATAAGCTCCTCATTATTAAAAATTAGAATTTGAACTCTTGCATTACTTGATGATAAATATAAAGGTTCGAATTGATTGCACTGGAGAGGGATTCGGTCTTTCGTCTCGCTTTTCAAGCTCGCTGCAGAGCCGCGGACTCATTACGCTTCGCTTCACTCCGTCCATTCGAATCCTCTTGTTTCAACCTGCCACAGGCATCTTGAAACTTTTAATATTAGTTATATTTTAATTTTATAGTTTATGGCGGAGGAGGAGGGATTCGAACCCTCGAGGCGGGGAATCCCCCACCTAACCGCTTAGCAGGCGGCCCAATTCAGCCTCTCTTGCACTCCTCCAAGCGGATTACTAACGAGTACCTGCGAGATACTTGTATATAATAGCAGTAATTTTTAAAAAAATCATTAAGATTGTGCGAGATTTTATATGTTGAATTAATTTTAAAATGGTTTATATTTCATCAAAAAACCAACAGCCTGGTCATCGTCCCGCTGATTTAATACTGTACCGGGCAGTATTAAAATATCCATGATGTGATAAAAACAGCCCTCATATTTTTATTGGCTGTCTTGTTCAAATACTTATTTTCTTTCTTTTTCAACATCTGCAATTTTCTGAACTCTTCTGTGATGCTTTTCTTCGGTACTGAAGTCAGTTTCCAGCCATACCTTTATTATTTCTTTAGCCAATTCCGGGTTTATATAATCCTGACCAATACAAAGAATGTTCGTGTTATTATGTTCTCTTGATTTTTGTACCATCTTAACATTATAGGCATCCACCGCTCTGATGCCATTGATTTTATTTGCTGTTATACACATGCCTACCCCGCTGCTGCAGATCAAAATCCCGCGGCCATCTGATTTGGCTGTCTGTTTTGCAACTATGGAAGCATAATCAGGATAATCATCTCCGGCTTCATACTTTTTTGGACCTAGATCTTCATATTGGTAGCCCAGATCTTTTAAAAAATCCTTGATTTTTTCTTTTAATTCAAATCCTGCATGATCTGAACCCAAATAAATTTTTTTATTATTTTCCATGATACTATCTTCCTTCTTTTTAAATTTATTTATTATTTCAATGCAAGTTTTAATTATAAATTGCAAATAGCAATAATTCTATTATAAATTAAGATTGTTTAAAAAAAATAATGTATAATAAACTATAAATTCTGCTTTTATGATAAAATTTTCAAGATTTATAACCATAAAAAGCCTGATAAATTATGGATACCCATACAAATAGTTCCGTAATAAAAAATAACTTTAAATTGTATGATATTGCAGTTATCGGAGGCGGACCTGCCGGAATTATGGCTGCAATATCAGCTCGTAATACCAACCCAAAATCAAGAATCTGCATTCTTGAAAAAAACAGCAGTTTAGGAAGAAAACTCTTGCTGACAGGAAACGGCAGATGCAATTTTACATCAGGCATTAAAACTGAGGATTTTATTAAATATTTCGGGAAAAAAGGCAGATTTTTTTATGATTCATTTATTGAATTTTCAAATTCTGATCTGGTTAATTTTTTTAAAAAAAGAGGCATCTTTCCTTCTTATGAAGAGGATAATAAAATTTTTCCAAAAGACGGTAATTCGAAAACAATTTTAAACTGCCTTGAAAATGAATTAATAAAGTCAAGTATTATCATTTATTATGATTTTAATGTCGCCGGTATATCAAAAATTGCATCCGGAAATATTGTACAAACTTCTGATGAACTGAAAAGCCGCTTTTATTATCCGGAATATTTTAATATATATTCAAAGTCAAAAATTTCTATTTTCTCAAAAAAAATCATAATATCTACAGGAGGTTTATCTTATCCGCAAACAGGATCTACCGGTGATGGATATAAGCTGGCTGAAAATCTTGGCCATGGTATTTCAGAACCTTCACCTTCATTAATACCTCTGGTTTCAGACTACATATCTTCAATGAATCTTAAGGGAATATCAATAAAAAATGCCGGTCTTGCCGTAAAGTCTGGAGACAGGATTGCCGGTATAAAAAAGGGTGGTTTAATTTTTACACATTTTGGTATTTCAGGTCCCGGTCCTTTAAGTCTTGGCAATATTGTTTACGAACTTATAAAAAACAAAAAGGAAGTATACGGTATTTTGGATTTCCGTCCGGAGATTTCCGTTGAAAGTATTTCTGCAAAATATGAAAAAATCAGGCAAACCTATTCAAAAAAAGAAATAATATCCACTATGAAACTCATGTTTCGGGATATTCCGGGTGAATTAGCATTAAAGCTTTTTGAAATTTCAGGAATCGATCCGCATCAAAAAACAGGAAATATAAAAAAAGTTGATATTGCACGATTTTTAAATTGTATTAAAAAATTTACTTTTAAAATTGACGGAACATTATCTATAAATGAGGCAACAGTAACAGAGGGCGGCATATTAATTAAAGAAATAAATCCAAAAACCATGCAGTCAAAAATCGTTAAAAATCTTTATTTTGCAGGAGAAATAATTGAAATACAGGGACCAGAAGGTGGTTTCAACCTTCAAAAAGCTTTCAGTACCGGATGGCTTGCAGGTAAATCCGCCGCACTGAATCTTTAGTTATAAGTTTGTTAACCTTTTGAAATCTATACTTTTTATTCTTAAACAAGATAATGCATACCCAAGATGTGAAATTTCGAACTATTTTTTAAGAGATTTAATTGATTTGAAAGATTTGTTTAGTAGCAAATAATCTATAGTTATTTGCCATTCCTTTTATTGCAATGTGGTATTATCATGTTAATTATCGTGTTAATATTAATAAATTACAGAAAGGAAAATAATGAAAAAATTATTATTAATTTTATCAGTAGTTGTTATTTCTCTTGCAGCTGTAATAAGTTTCGGATGCAGTAAGTCTGAACTAAACGGGACCTATGAAGGAACTTTACCTGCTGCCGATGGTCCAGGTCTTCAAACTCTCATAACCTTTAATTCCGACGGTACTTTTCACATGGAGGAAACTTTTCTTGAAAAAGATGTTGAGCCTAGAATTACAAATGGGAAATGGGTCCTTAACGGAGACATAATAACATTTACTGCCGGTGACTATAAGTTTGTGTATAAACTTATTTCTGAAAAAGAAATAAGATGGGCTCCAAACGGTGAAGAAATTACCGGTACTGATCTGAATTGGTCTCTTTTAAAAAAATAATTTAT
>JAJFVM010000116.1 GCA_021371805.1 bacterium | reverse complement strand
CAATACTGATTTTTTTATACATTACTCTTACTCTGTATTCCATCTGTTTTACAAGACTGTATGCGCAGTAGCATATCCCTATATGAGCTTTAATTCTATCAGGTTTCCAGTGATAAACTGGCCTGACTGCGAGATCATTGTATTTTACAATCGAAAAGTGTACCAAATTTCAATCGAAAACTGTGCCACTTAATACAAAAAAATTAATATATTTTAGCCCATTATTTTCTCCTTAATCTCCTTAATTTTAATATATAGTTATTTCAATTATCATGGCTCTAAATCAATTCTATAGGGCTATCTAAAACTCTTCTATTAATATTTTGACCCTTTAGCCACTCATTAGTTTCTTTTACCCTGTAAGATGGCCCATTCATATTAACTATGTATGATTTATGTGTAAGTCTATCAATCATGGCCGCGGTCATAACAGGGTCAGAAAATATTTCCTCCCACCTGTCAAAGGACAGGTTAGTTGTAATTATTGTTGATTTTCTTCCTGCTCTTAAAGACAAATTGGTAAAAAGCAGTTCAGAGCCCTGTCTGTCAAATGATATATACCCTAATTCATCTGCAATAACGAGATCATACTTTTCAAACCTTAACTCAAACGAGCGAAGAACACTTTGGCCTCTTGCTTCCTTTAACTGATTAATCAGCAGTGGAATTGTTGCAAAGAATACCTTGTATCCAGCCATGGCTGCCTTAATTCCAATGCCTATGCCAATGTGCGACTTACCTGTGCCCGGACTTCCTGCAAGTATTATATTCTGTCCGGATTTAATAAAATCAAGGCTTTTAAATATTGCAAGTTTTTGTCTTGCATCCTCAGGCAGGTATTCAACTTTTAAATCTTCTAAATATTTCTTTACTGGAAAGCCTGCTTGCCTTATTCTATTTTTCTTTCCATTTTCTTTTCTTAAGTCGTATTCTTTCTGCAGGACACTATGAAGAAAATCTCCATATGATTTGTTAGCTGCCTCTGCTTCCCTTATTTCATCTTCAAAGCAGCAAGCAGTTGAAGGTAACTTTATTTCTTTAGCATATTCTCTTATCTGGCTATATATTTTGTCCTTTGTCATATTACCTTAACCTCCTTTGAGCAAGAGAAATTAAGGATAGCTGCATAATTTGCAAGGATGTCTTTTGAGTAGGATTCTATTTGGCTGTCTTTTTTGTTGATAAACTTGATAACTTTAACATCATTTCTTTGCACAATCATTTTTATTTTCTCTGTATTAATACCTGCCGGATTAATACTTTCCAGTTTGTCTATTGCCCGGCTTACCTTATCAAGGCCATTTGCAGCAATTATTTCAAGCAGTCCTATAAAATCTTTTTCACATCCGATATAATATTTACTGTATATTTCTTTTATTTTTGGAGTTGCTTGCAAAAGGGCAACACTATTTGCAAGCGCTCCTGGTTTTTTTAGAAATGTTTGTCTGTAGTGATCTATATCTAAGCTCCACTCGCTAAGACCATACTTTCGCCTGTGCTCTGCAATTTCATTTTCCTTATAGTATGCAATTATTTTTTCAGGATAGATTTTTACAAATACAAATTGACCAACAAAAGAATCTGGAACAGAATAAAAGCTGCTGTCTATTTCAACAGTGGAATATTTATTAACCCTTCTTTCACAGATTCTTGCGCTGTCATATTTGGGAGGAAGCGGCAGCAGATACCCTTTTTCTTCTTGTAGCATGCTTATTGCAGATCTGCCATTTTCAAGGGTCTGGCCTTTTAGGTTTAGCTTTTTTAATTCTTCTCTTAGGTATTCTCTTGCCTCATCCATTGATGAAAAGACATCCCTTTTAGAAAAGACTCTTCTTCTTATATATTCTATACTTTTTTCAACGTGTCCTTTTTCATTTGGGCGCTCAGTGTTGCAAAACCTGAATTTAAAATTGTAATAAATTGACAGTTTTAAAAGTTCATCAGTTGGTTTCTTCTCATATTTTCCTACAAATTTAGCCACGGCAGTCTTTAAATTATCATATACAATCTCCCTGTATACTCCACCCGCGCTTTCAAAAAATTCTGCATGCAGGTAAAGGAAGTTTTCCATCTTCTGGCTGTAGTAAAGATCAGCATAACGGTAATTGCCCTTAGCCGTAGTAAATGCTCCCATCTGTATTATTTTGAGTTTACCGGAAATTATTAATTTAACTTCACCCCAGTCAAATTCTGCACTATCACCCCAGCTGTATTGCTGTCTGATAAAGGCTTCTCTTTTCTTTTGTTCAATATCAATAACCGCATTGCATACAGTGGTGTATCCGATATCATAGCCTTCATCATGAAGTGCCTCAAGGATATCAATCTTTTTTTTCTGTTGCTTGGAGCGACCGGTTGCTTTTTTTTCTTCATTTTCTTTTAGGAAGTACTGGATCTTTTCTATTATTTCATCATTTAATTTTTGTTTTTTTCTTGCAGAGCTATTGTATTTTGGGCAAGAAACTATTTCTTCCTTTAGTTTTATATCATCACTTTCCATTAGCCCTGATTTAGCCTTTTCATAGTCTTTAAAATATCTGGCTATTGTTGTTCTAGATATTTTCATCTCTCTTGCAATTTGTCTCTGTGTTTTTCCCTCAAGTACTGCTTTTAGAATTATTTTTTGTTTTTCTGCCAAGCTTATCACTCCCTTATTCCTTCCCATATAATTTAATAACTACATGGGTATGTTATTTTAGAGTGGTACAGTTTTCAAATGAAATATGGCCTAGTTTTAGGTTAACATAAACAAACAAGGATTTACGACCATTAATTTCCAACTTCAAGGATTGAGTTGCGCTTGCGAGGGGCAAATTGTAGAGAAGCAGCTTAAAAAACTAAAAGGAGTAAATAGCTTCAACCTGAACCCTGTCACTTTCAAGATGAAAATCAGCTATGACCCTGCACTGGTTACTACTGAAGAAATCCAGAGAGCAATCTCCAAAGGTGGAGCAAAGGCAGTGCTTCTGCCAACGCGTTAATTTGAGCAACTTTTACAAAGGTATGGTGCCCAGGTTCAATGCGGCTGCGTGAACCATAATATTGTGTAGCAACAGGCTTTAATTATTGGGGATTCCTGTATCCCATGCAAAGCAATGGCTCCCGTTCTTCAAACCATAAACGCCGAAATGCAGGGCAAGATCATTATTAAGTTTGTTGACGTCTGGAAGCATTCGGAAGCGGCAGACGGTTTTCCAATTCAGGTCATTCCGACACAGGTTTTTATCAACACCTATGGAACTCCATATGCACAAGACCTTAGATTAATCTTCCCCAAAATTTAAAACATTTAAGATTCTTAAAAGTTTGCCCGTTTTGGGTAAAATTAAAAAAATTCATTCTTCGAAGCTGTCCTGCTACTAAACCAATTGACAAATTCGTAATATTGT
>JAJFVM010000114.1 GCA_021371805.1 bacterium | reverse complement strand
ACAACTCCTTTTTATCCCAGAAGTCCTTATGGTGTCGCAAAAGTATACGGCCATTTTATTACTGTTAATTACAGGGAAAGTTATGATATTTTTGGCTGCTCCGGTATATTATTTAACCATGAATCACCCAGAAGGGGTCTTGAATTTGTAACCCGTAAAGTGACATATAATGCGGTAAAAATAAAACTTGGATTGCAGGATACAATATATATGGGTAATCTTGATGCTAAGAGAGACTGGGGATTTGCCGGAGACTATGTAGAGGCGATGTGGCTGATGCTTCAGAATGATAAACCGGATAATTTCGTAATTGCAACCGGCGAAACTCATTCAGTTCAGGAACTGATTGAAATTGCTTTCAATTACCTTAATCTTGACTGGAAAAAACATGTAAAAATTGATTCTAAATTTATAAGACCGGCAGAAGTAGAGTTTTTAATAGGAGATTCAAACAAGGCAAAATTACAATTAGGATGGGAACCCAAAGTAAATTTTGAAGGTCTGGTTAAAATGATGGTGGATGCTGATTACAAGCTGCTGACAGGTAAATGAATGTCAGCCGGATAATATAATTATAGGCGGCAATATATGAAATCTATGCTGCCGGAAAACATCTTTGATTTGCCGCGAGGTTTAAAAGATAAGTTTTTGCCTGACTTTAAGGTCTTTATAAAATAAATATAGTGAGATTATAATTTAAATTTTTTAAAATATACTGTCAATTAAGAGATAAAAAAATATGAAAAATAATATGAAAATATCCGTTGATAAAAGTATAGAATTCGGAACGGACGGCTGGCGGGGTATTATTGCAAAAGAATTCACATTTGAAAAAGTCCAGCTTATCTCGCTGGGGATAAGCGATTATTTAAAGAATAAATCCGGATTAAAGGGGAAAACACCAAAAGTAGTTATCGGCTACGATACAAGATTTTTGTCTGACCTTTTTGCAAAAAATGCTGCTGAAATATTTTCAATAAGCGGTATTGAAACAATTATTTCCGAAACATTTATTCCAACTCCCGTTCTTTCAAATGCAGTTGTTTCAAGAGAGGCTGATCTTGGGATAATGATTACGGCAAGTCATAATCCTTATATATATAATGGCTACAAAATAAAGGGGCCTTACGGCGGTTCGGCTATAATGGATATTATTAACGATATTGAAGATTTTGTTAATGCAGGCATTAATAATGGTATTTATCCTGAAAAAATAAAAAATATAAGCAATGGAACATATGGTAATAATTACGGTTCAGGTTTTAAAACCGGTAATTTTTTAGCGGATTATAAAAAACAGATAACAGGTCTGATAGATACAAAGCAGATAAATAATATTGATTTTAACATTTTAATTGATCCTATGTATGGGGCAGGACAAAATATTTTTACTTCAATCCTGAGAGAATACGGCTTGAGAACCATATATGAAATTCATAATATCTTTAATCCTTCATTCGGAGGCATTAATCCTGAACCTATCGGAATAAATATAAAAGAAGCACAGGATTTTGTAAGGCAAAATAAAATGAAAGTAGGAATTTGTGTTGATGGCGATGCAGACAGGATTGGTGCAGTTGGCGAAAAAGGAAACTTTATAAGCTCCCATCATATATTTGCGATAGTTCTTGCTGATTTGATTAAGAATAAAAAAACAAAAGGAAGGGTCATAAAAACCGTTACCACTTCTTCGATTATCGACAGGATGGCACAGAAAAATAATCTGGAACTGTTTATTACTCCTGTAGGTTTTAAATACATCGGAGAGGAAATAATGAAGGGTGATGTAATCATGGGCGGAGAAGAAAGCGGGGGCCTATGGACCAACGGCAATATACCTGAGAGAGACGGAATACTCATGGGGCTTAAACTTCTGGAAATAATGTCAAAGGAAAATAAAACACTAAACCAGATTATTGAAGAACTCTATGAACAGTACGGATATTTTACTTACGGGCGCAATGATTATGAGGTTGAAATTAAGGAAAGAGACAATCTTAAAAATTTACTTAAGTCAAAAATTCCGTCTCTGATTGAAAAGGAGAAAGTAAAAGAATTGATTACAATTGATGGTTTTAAATATATTCTGGAAGACGGGAGCTGGCTTATGATAAGACCAAGCGGAACTGAAGCAGTCGTCAGAGTATATGCTGAAAGTTCAGATGGGGCAAGACTTAATGATTTGTTAAAAATTGGAATGAAAGTTGTAAAAGGGGAGGCATAAATGAATATATTGGATGATCTTGAAAAAATTAAAAAGTTGGATACTGAAGATATGCTTGGTATTGAAGAGAATTTTTACAAACAATTAAATCAGGCAAAAAGTATCGGTGAAAACATAGATATTTCCAAGATTAAGGGCAGTAATTTTTCAGGAATAGCTTTTTTAGGAATGGGCGGATCCGGATTTACCGGGGATATTATAAAAAATCTGGTTAAATATGAAATTCCCATACCGGTAGAAACCGTAAAAGGTTATAAACTGCCGTCATTTATCAATGAAAGATGGCTTGTAGTGGCTGTAAGTTATTCAGGCGATACCGAAGAGACTGTTACGGCTGCTGACGAAGCTTTAAAAAGAGGCTGCGAAATCGTATTTTCAACATCAGGCGGCAAAATGGAAAAACTGGCTCTGGGAAATAATATGTGCCTTATAAAGGTTCCTCAAGGTTATCAGCCGAGAGCTGCTTCGGGATACTTATTCATGCCGCTATATATACTTCTTGGAAGAATAGGCCTTATAAATCTGAATATTAATATGATAGATTCGGCAATTTCCAGCATAAAAGAAAAAGCAGATATATATGGCAGAAACATACCCGCTGATAGGAACTTTGCAAAAAAGATTGCTCTGGAGATTGGTTCAAAACTGCCTGTAATTTATGGAATAGAAGGGGTCATGTCACCCGTAGCTTACAGGTGGAAATGCCAGTTTAACGAAAATTCAAAATGCCCGAGTTTCTGGAATGAATTTCCCGAGCTGAATCATAATGAAACTGTCGGGTGGGAAAGGCTTAAAGAAATCAGCAAAGATTTTATACTTATAATGTTTAAGGATTCCGGTCAGACTCAACGGATAAATACAAGAATTGAAACGACCGCCAAACTTATAAAAGAAAATTTAAACAAGATTATTGAAATTGAAATTGAAGGCAGGTCCGATTTTGAGAAGGCTTTAAATATCATGTATCTTGGCGGTATGGTAAGTGTTTATCTTGCAATTTTAAACAATATAAATCCGACACCGGTTGACAAGATAGGGGTTCTTAAATCCGAGCTTGCTAAAATCAAATAATGAAATAAATATTGTTTGTTATTCATACAAATAAAAAAAGTAAAATTATAAAATTAATTTTTAATAAATAAGTTTATATAATAAATATTATATAGTAATATTTAAATAAGATATTAAAATAAATATTTAATAATTTGCTGCATAATTTGTTGCAAAATATTAAAAAGCTTTAAAATAAAAGAAGGGATTTATGATGGATTTTGATGTCAAGGATAAGAACCTGGCTGCAGATGGCAAAAACAGGATTGAGTGGGCTGAGGCAGACATGCCTGTGTTAAGAAGCATAAGAAAGGATTTTTCCCAGGAAAAACCTTTAAAAGGAATAAAAATTGCTGCATGTCTGCATGTTACGACTGAAACTGCAAACCTCATGATTACTTTAAAAGAAGGCGGAGCAGATGTATCTTTGTGTGCTTCAAATCCTTTAAGCACACAGGATGATGTGGCTGCTTCACTTGTCAGCGATTATGGTATTGCCGTATTTGCAATAAAAGGCGAGGATAATGAAACTTATTACAAGCATATAAACAGTGTTCTTGATTCCAGGCCAAACATTACCATGGATGACGGTGCGGACCTTGTCTCAGTAATTCACAGTAAAAGAAAGGATCTGATAGCAAACATTGTTGCCGGAACAGAGGAAACTACAACAGGCGTAATAAGGCTTAGAAGCATGGAAGAGAATAAGGTTCTTTTATATCCTATAATTGCCGTAAATGAAGCAAAAACAAAGCATTTTTTTGATAACAGATATGGCACCGGTCAAAGTACTCTTGACGGTATTATGAGATCCACAAATATATTGCTTGCCGGAAGAAGATTTGTTGTTGTGGGTTACGGATGGTGCGGCAGAGGTGTTGCGATGAGAGCAAAAGGTATGGGAGCAGATGTAATTATTCTTGAAATAAATCCGTTAAAAGCTCTTGAAGCCAGGATGGACGGATTTCAGGTCATGAAGAATACCGAAGCTGCTTTAATCGGAGATATATTTCTTTCTGTTACGGGAAATAAAAATGTAATCGGCGAACCCATTCTTTCCAGATGTAAAGACAGAACAATAGTTGCCAACTCAGGACATTTTGATGCGGAAATCGATCTTGCTTATTTAAAGAAAAATTCAAAATCGGTAAGAAAAGTAAAACCCATGGTGGAAGAATATGTAATGAATGACGGAAGAAGGATTTATGTGCTTGCGGAGGGGAGGCTTGTGAACCTTGGCGCTGCGGAAGGCCATCCTGCCAGCGTAATGGACATGAGTTTTGCAAACCAGGCTTTAAGCGCGCAGTATATTATAAAACTTAAAAATGAAGGCAGCAGCCTGGAAAAGAAAGTTTATACTGTTCCGGAGGACATTGATAAAAATATTGCAAAACTCAAACTTGCAAGTATGGGAATTGAAATAGATAAACTCACAAAAGAGCAAGAAGAATATCTCTCATCCTGGCAGTCCGGAACATAATTAAAGTTTAATCAAATTTAATTTTTTTATAAATATTCCAATGATTTTTAAGGATTACGCATAATCCAAAATCAAGGTAATTACCAATGTTGATTTTATAAAAATAATTTATACATGATATCAATATTTAGATGGAACATCAAAGCAAAGTCCAGACTCTTATATGGGATGGGCAGAATTTAAAACTGATTGACCAGCGCAAACTGCCTTTTATAAAAGAATATGTTGTATGCGATTCTTATGAAAAAGTCGGGACTGCGATAAAAGATATGGTTGTGAGAGGCGCACCGGCTATAGGTGTTACTGCGGCTTATGGAACAGCAATTGCCGGGATTCAATACGAAGGTTCATCCAAAAAGGAATTTCTTGAATTTGTTGAAAAAGCGATATCATTTCTGGCGGCATCAAGACCCACAGCAGTTAATCTGTTCTGGGCATTAAAGAGGATGAAAGAAGTTTTAAATGAAAATAGACAGCTTGAAATTAAAGATATAAGGAAGAAACTGATTGATGAGTCCGAACAAATCGAAATTGAAGATATCAGCATAAATAAAAAGATAGGCGAAAACGGCATAGAAGCATTTAAGAATTTTAAAGGCAAAGTCAAGGTTTTGACTCACTGCAATGCCGGCGCGCTCGCTACGGCAGGATATGGCACTGCTCTTGGTGTAATAAGAAGCCTTGCTTTTTCCGGCAGAATTGCGCATGTTGTTGTTGATGAAACAAGACCTTATCTGCAGGGTGCAAGACTTACAGCCTGGGAACTTGAGCAGGAAGAAATCCCGTTTTTTATAATTACAGATAACATGGCGGCATACATGATGTCAAAAGGAGAGGTTGACGGTGTTGTTGTCGGTTCGGACAGAATTGCTCCAAATGGTGACAGTGCAAATAAAATCGGAACTTTAGGAGTATCAATTCTTGCTAAATATTACAGGATTCCATTTTTTATTGCAGCACCTTTATCAACAATTGATATAAATATTGAAAACGGAAATCAAATTCCTATTGAAGAAAGAGACGGCAGAGAAGTAAGAGAAATTATGGGCAGGAGAATAATAAGTGAAGAAATGCCTGTAAGAAATCCGTCTTTTGATGTGACTCCTGCTGAAAATATTTCTGCAATAATTACTGAAAGAGGTGTAATAAAATCTCCTTTTGATATAAATATCAGGAAGTTGTTTAATAATAAGTAAGCAGGTAATGTTGTATAAATTCATTGCTGGAATTTATAAATTAAGTTTTAAAAAGATTTTCCGGAGATAAAAATGATTTCGAAAAATAAAGCAATGGTTCTTGCAGCGGGACTCGGAACAAGACTTAGGCCTCTTACGGATTTAATTTCAAAACCCATGGCTCCGATAGTAAATAAACCGGTTATGGAGCATATTATTGAACTGCTTGTAAAACATAATTTTGATGAAATCATCTGCAATCTTCATTGGTATCCT
>JAJFVM010000112.1 GCA_021371805.1 bacterium | reverse complement strand
GGAATTTCTTCTCCTGTACTTTTTAAAAATTCCGCAATCTGGCTTAGCTCTTTTTTGGAATCATTTAAGCCGGGAATCAATAAAGTTGTTATTTCAACCCATACACCCAATTCTTTCATATATTTGATGTTATTCAACACAGGATTAAGTCTTCCGCCTAAATATTTTTTATAAAATTCATCTGAAAAACTTTTTAAATCAATATTTGCGGCATCAAGATAAGGAGAAATCATCTTTAAGGCTTCTCTGCTCATAAAACCATTTGTAACAAACACATTTTTCAGATTATTTTCATGAGCTACTTTTGAGGTGTCATAAGCCAGTTCAAAATAAATCGTGGGTTCGGTATAAGTATATGAAATGCTCCTGCAATTAAATCTTATTGCATTTTTAACTATATTCTCAGGAGTTTCAGGTCTGCCTTCAATACTGTTTTCATCAGACGGCATTTGAGATATCTGATAATTTTGGCAATAAAAGCATTTAAAATTGCAGCCGACAGATGCTATGGAAAATGAATAGCTGCCTGGCAGGAAGTGAAAAAGAGGTTTTTTTTCAATGGGATCCACATTTTCCGCAATCAGCTTTCCGTAATTCAAATTGAAAAGTTTCCCCTTAATATTTTTTATGACACAGCATTTACCTGTTTTCCCATCTGTTATGACACATCTGTGATTGCATAAATCACATCTGACTTTTGAATCGGCAAGTATTTTGTATAAATAGCTTTCTTTCATTTTCTTCTGGTGTCGGAAGGGGGACTTGAACCCCCATGAACTAAATCGTTCACAAGGCCCTCAACCTTGCGCGTCTACCGATTCCGCCATTCCGACAAAATCTTATTTTTATATTCTATAAATTATAAAATATCATAATAAAAACAGAAATTTAATTCGCAGTTTCAAGAAATTAATTTTCAAATTAAATTCTGACTTAATTTTACAATTAAAAGCTGATTAGTAAAATTTATTTTTATTCTTTAGGTTTAAGACATATTGCCAGATGTTCCCATAAATTTCCTTCTTTTAAAGCCAAGCTTAAATTTTTACTTGATTTTATTTCCTCCATCAGCTTTAAATCAACGGGAATGCTTGTAATATCAATATCGCCGTTTTTCAAGGATTCCACTAAAAGATTTATATCACTGCTGAAAATAATTTTAATTGTCTCAGGGAAAGGTTTGCTGCCATAATAATTTTCATTCCTTTTTAATGTAATATATTGTCCTTTTATCCATTCCTGAAGTTTATAAGGTCCGCATCCGACAATGTCGTTTTCATATAAATTACTTATTTTATTTTGTTTTAAATCCTTTTCCGGAAAAATATTTAAAAACAGTTTTTTCCAATCCTGCACATATTCTTTAAAATTAACTTTTAGCTCTTTTTCATTTATGATTTCTACTTTATCAATTTTATTGAAATCATTTCTAAATTTTGAAATGGATTTATCTGCTATAACTGAGTCAATAGTTGCTTTTACATCATTTGCCGTAATCGGGCTTCCGTCTTCCCAATTTATATTATCTTTTAACCTTATATTAACAGAATCTCCATTTCTATCGGTCTCAGATGAATTTACAGCTTCTTCCGCCAGATCCGGTTCATAATTGCCATTTTCGTCAAGAATCCAGAGTCCTTTTAAAATCAGACTGTTTATGTGATTCATGCTTGTGTTTTCTTCCAGAAACGGGTTTAATGTATTCGGCTCGGCGTCCATTCCTACAGTTATTTCCTTAAATTGATCTTCATATTCATTTTCCACTGACCAATCTTCAATATTTTTAAAAAAATTGCCGTCGATTGAGCTTATCTCGATATTTTTTATCGTATTTTTATATGCAACTGCAAACAATCTTGAAAATAAAGGTAAAATAATTGCCTCGTCTGAAATCATTTTTTGGACTTTATCAACATTCTTTTTCTTTTCAATATTGTCTTTAGTCAGTGTTATTATATTAAGCAAAGAATCCATTTCGGCATTATTATACCAGTAAAAATTATTGCAATTTTTATTTTCACTGGTTTCGCTTACAGGGATTTTAGCAGAGCTGAGATAATTTGTTAATTCATCCGCATTATAGGTGTAAAGCGACCAGATTCCTAATTCAAAATCACCATTTTTAACATTATTTATATACCATTCATTGGAAGGTTTGTTATAAATCCATAGTTTTATTCCTATCTGATCCAGATTTTCTTTGATTATTTCCTCTATTTTTATTCTGGTTGGCGAATTATCAGTTGCACCTATAGTCAAATATAAGGGATTTTCCACGCTGTAGCCGGCCAGTTTTAAAAATTCTTTAGCCTTTTCAGGGCTATACTGATATTCAGCCCAAACAGGATTATTATAAAAGGAACTGCTGCCAAACATGCTGTTTAGAATTTTATTGTTATCTCCAAAAAATTCTTTTACAATTTTTTCCCTGTCCACAGCATAAAAAATTGCCTTTCTTATATTGATATTGTTGAGAATATTCTTATCCTTCTGACTGTTTTTTAATTTAAAAAACAATTCCTGATCACCTATTTTATCAATATCTTGTTCACTCGAAGAAGCATTTGCAGATTTGTTTTCCGTATTTAAGTCAAAAGGGGAATTAAAGTTTTTACAGGAAAAAGTAAATAACAATAGCAGCATTAAAAATGCAGTATTTATTGATAAAATTAATTTTTTAAATAAGTTTGATCTAATCAAGAGTGTATATTAAGAATTATTGTCTTTAATTATTTATAGGTTTTCCGGCAAAGAAACAGGCTGCAAAATGATTATTCCCGTTTTCAGGATAATTCTTCAATTCAGGTTCCTGCTTTGAGCATATATCCTGAGCATTTGGACACCTTGGATGAAATCTGCATCCTGACGGCGGATTTATAGGACTTGGGACATCTCCCGGCAGAATAATCCTCTGTCTTTGTTTCTCAAGATCAGGATCGGGTATCGGTATCGCCGAAAGCAAACCCATCGTATACGGGTGCAGAGGTTTTTTATATAAATCTTCTGCCGGTGCTACTTCAACAATTTTACCAAGATACATAACTCCAATCCTGTTGCTCACATATTTTACTACAGACAGGTCATGCGCTATAAACAGATATGTCAGGTTAAATTCTTTTTGAAGATCAATCATTAGATTCAATATCTGTGCCTGAACCGAAACATCAAGTGCTGAAACAGGTTCATCACAAATAATCAGTTCGGGTTGCAGTATCAATGCTCTTGCAATTCCAACTCTCTGTCTCTGGCCTCCGCTGAATTCATGAGGATATCTGTTTACATGTTCCGGATTTAAGCCAACAATTTTTAAAGTATGTTTAATCTCTTTTATCCTTGAATTTTTATCTCCGATTCTATGAACTTCAAGAGGCTCGCTTACAATGTCGCCTATAGTCATCCTCGGTGATAATGATGCATATGGATCCTGAAAAATAATCTGAATTTCTTTTCTGTATTTAAACATTTGCGAGCGTTTGAGCGTAAGAATATTCTTGCCTTTGTAGAATATTTCTCCGGAAGTAGGCTGAATAAGTCTCAAAATCAGTCTGGCAGCAGTTGATTTGCCACATCCGCTTTCACCGACAAGACCAAATGTCTCACCTCTTCTTATGAAGAAATTTATATTATCTACGGCCTTTATTGAACCGGCGGTCTTGTTGAAAAAAAAACCGGTTCTTAAATAAAAATATTTCTTTAAATTTTTAACTTCAAGTAAAACTGTATCTTCAGATTTCATATGTTCCAGTGCTTAATTTTTTTCTAAGAATAAATACTGAATTATTCTATTCCCTTTTTAAACTCCCATTTAAGAATTCTTTTGCTCTAAAACATGCGACAAAGTGATTCTGCTCTTCTTCTATTGTAGGAGGAAAAGAATCCCAGCACGGTTTTATAGCAAATTTACATCTTAAAGCAAAAGTACACCCCTTAGGCAAATCAATAAGACTTGGCGGTGTTCCCTTAATCGGTTTTAATCTTTCTTTCTTTTCCTCATTAAGTTTAGAGACCGAACCAATCAGACCAAGATTATATGGATGAAGCGGCCTGTAAAATATATCATTGACGCTTGCAAATTCAACAGGTTTGCCTGCATACATTACCATTACCCTTTCTGCATATTTTGCAATAACTCCCAGGTCATGAGTAATTAATATAACTGATGAATTTGTCTTTTTCTTTAAACCATCGATTAATTCAAGTATTTGCGCTTGTATGGTAACATCAAGTGCTGTCGTCGGTTCATCAGCAATCAATATACTTGGTGAATTTGCAATTGCCATGGCAATCATGGCTCTCTGTCTCATTCCACCGCTGAATTCATGGGGATAACTTTTCATTCTTTTTTTTCTATCGGAAATGCCAACCATGTCTAAAAGTTCAAGAGCCTTATCATAAGATTGCTTTTTTGATAAATTCTGGTGAGCCTGAATTGCTTCAATCAATTGGTTTCCGATATTAAAAACAGGATTTAGAGATGTCATAGGATCCTGAAAAATCATAGATATCCGATTCCCTCTGAAATGTTTCAAATTGCTTATTTTACACTTAAGCAAATCCTGACCTTCAAAAATTATTTCACCGCTTTCAACTTTACCGGGAGGTATAGGTATTAAACCAAGAATTGTCAGAGCAGTTATGCTTTTACCGGAACCTGTTTCTCCTACTATACCTAAAGTTTCTCCCCTTTTAAGATCGAAATTCACGCCGTCTACAGCTTTAACTACTCCGGCATCTGTATGAAAATAAGTTTTTAAATTTTTAACTTCCAGTATTTTTTCCTGTAAATTATTAGCCATTTCTACCTCTTTAACTTTGGATCAAATGCATCCCTTAAACCATCTCCCAAAAGAACGAAACCAAGAACGGTAATTAAAATTGCCAGACCGGGGAAAAACATTAACCATGGAGCCGTATTTATATAACTCATTGATTCGGAAAGCATTTTACCCCAGGAAGGTGTTGGTGGTTGAACCCCCAAACCCAAAAATGAAAGTGCTGCTTCCACAATAATTGCAGTCCCTACATTCATTGTCGAATAAACGATAATCGGCGCAAAAGAGTTTGGGAAGATATGTTTTAAAATTATTCTTGCATTACTGGCCCCAAGCGCTCTTGCTGCCTCGATATATTCTTTTTCCTTTATTGATAATATCGAGCTTCTAAATAACCGCGCAACAGACGCCCACCCCAAAATTCCAATTGCGATAAATACATTCAGTACACCAGGTCCAAGAACAGTCATCATTACAATTGCACCCAATATGTAAGGAAAAGCAAAGAAAATATCGGCAATTCTCATGATGATAGCATCGGAAATTCCACCAAAAAATCCTGATAATGCTCCAAGGAACAACCCTATGGCAAGAGATATGGAAACAGCAACAACTCCAACCAGCATCGAAATCCTGGCACCATAAATTACTCTGCTGAAAATATCCCTTCCCAGTATATCAGTTCCAAACCAGTGCTGGTAACTCGGGCCTTTTTGAGATAATTCTTTTATTCTGTCGTTTGGATCATATGGTGCAATAACAGGTGACAGCAAGGCAATTACAACCATAATTATTACTATTGCAAGACCTATCATTGCAAGCTTATTTCTTACAAGCCTTCTCCAGGCGTCTTTATATAATGATGATTTGCCGTATTTTTTCCCCAGTTCTGTTTCTAACTCTACAGATTCATCAATGATTCCTTCAATATCCGAATCATTTTGTATTTTGTTTTTATCTTCTTTAAAAGGATACATTATCTGTTTTTTAAATTAAGATACTTTCAATTTCTTAATAAACTTTATTTTTAAAGTTTATTAAACATGAAATTATACATTGACACCACTCCCGCCTTCAAGCCTTATTCTCGGATCTAAAATTGCATAAATTATATCTACAATCAGATTTACAAAAACAAAAATTAATACCAGAACGATTGTTCCGCCTATGACCACAGGAGCATCTCTCTGGAGTATTGCGAGATAAATAGTCCTCCCTATACCCGGCCATGCAAAAATTGTTTCCGTTAAAATCGCACCGCCCATTAAAGTTCCCAAATCAATTCCGATATATGTTATGACAGGTATCATGGCATTTTTCAACGCATGCTTGTATATTACAGAATTATTGGATAATCCTTTTGCATAAGCTGTTCTGATATAATCATTTGTCATTACGTCGAGCATGGTGCTCCTTGTAATTCTTGCAACAAAAGCAGTGGATACCGAGGCAAGTGTCAGTGCCGGCAATATATAATATTTTATACTGCCGTCTCCCATGCCTGACATAGGCAGCCATCCCAGTTTAAGTCCGAATCCTATCTGCATCAGCATACCTAACCAATAAACAGGGATGCATACAAGTATGGTAGTAGAAATCGTGACAAGCACATCTAAAAAAGAGTACTTCCGGACCGCAGAAATTATTCCGGCAAATATTCCTAAAATACTTTCAATAAATATTGCGGCAAATGCAAGTTTGATTGAATTTGGGTAATGTTCCGCAAGTATTGAATTGACTGAGCGTCTATACCTGTATGATGTTCCCAGATCACCTTGAGCAAGCTGCTTTACGTATCTCCAATATTGCACATACACAGGCTTGTCTGTGCCCATTTTTTCTCTTAAATTCTGAAGAGCCTGAGGCGTAGCACCTTTTTCAAGTATCAGTTTCGCTGGATCTTCAGGAATGATATACATCAGTACAAACAATAAAATTGTTATTCCTATGATTACAGGAACAATCTGAAGTATCCTTTTTAAAATATAATAAAACATATCTTACCTGTAAATTTCTCATGAACTAAATATTAAAAAAATAAAAATTTAAAAATTTATTTTAATAGCATAATCTTATATCGTTTTCTTGTTCTTGTAATTATTTTTTTATTAATGTTTGATGGTTGCTAATACTAATATATTATAGCCTGCACCGAAGTGCAGGCTATTTATTCATCCGTTTAACTTAATATCTTTTTTAATCACTAAAATATTAAATTAAAATATTAAGTTCTTTGATTTTACTATTTATCAAGCCAAACCGGAGCTAAGCTGTAATTCTCCATATTGTCTAAAATAAAGCCTTTAACATATGGTTGTATAATTCTTCTGGTACCATAAAAATAAATTGGTGCAAAAGCTGCATCCTTTAATATCATTTTTTCTACTTCCTGGTACTTAGCTTCTCTTTGAGCTTTGTCGGTTGTGCTTCTTGCTTCAAGTAAAAGCTTATCTACTTCAGGATTGTTGTAATCTGAATAATTATCAGATGACTTTGAATAAAACGATGGGTAAAGGAAGTTATCCATTGTAGGATAATCTGCCTGCCAGCCAAGACGGTAGAATATAATTTCTCCGGCTTTTGCTTTTTCAAGCATTGTTCCCCATTCAAAACCTTCCACTTCTATCTTGATGCCTATTTTAGCTGCATCAGCCTGAATTGCCTCAGCTATCTTTTCATGGCCTGAACCGGTATTATAACCCAGTTTTAAGACAGGTAAACCCTTTCCTTCAGGATAACCTGCTTCAGCAAGTTTTTCTTTAGCTTTCTCAAGATCGAAAGTATATCCCATTGCGTTTTCCTGAAATCCGGGAATTCCCGGTGGAACAAATCCTGTTGCCGGAGCATTGACTCCCTCGCTGATAACTTCACATATATTTTGTCTGTCGATCATTAAGCCTATTGCTTCTCTTAATGCCAGGTTGCCTTTAAAAGGTTCGGCATTCATATTCATTCCATAGTAATAAAGGCCAAGCATGGGGTGAATTATAACTCCATCTTTCCATTGGGGGTCAGCTTGAACAGCTTTTATCTGCCCTATCGGAATTTCCGTATATTCAAGATTTCCTGCCTGAAATTCAAGAAATGCGGTCTGCTCATCTGGTATAATAACATATTTTGCACCGTCAAGATAAGCTTTC